>DATFGJ010000377.1:0-11079 GCA_035249585.1 Lacipirellulaceae bacterium | reverse complement strand
CGCATACTGGCCCAAGCCGTCCGCAGAACTGCCGGCTTCAAGCTCGAACCGGAATCCGTCGACACGAATATCGTGATCTTCGACGTCGATGCAGAGCTGGGCACAGCGGCCGCGTTCTGCGCGCGGCTGCGCGATGAAGGCGTGTGGATGAACGCGACCGCGCCGCAGCGGGTGCGCGCCGTGACCCATCTCGACGTCTCACGCGAGCAGATCGAGCAGGCGGCAAACGTGCTGCAAGAAACGGCCGCGGCCGTGCAGTCGGTGGCTGGCTAGTAGGAGAGCCAGTCACAGCGTCAGCTTATACCGCCCAGAATGGCCGCCCGCGCGACTCGGTCGATGCCCAGCATGAACGCGGCCGTGCGCAGCAGAACTTTGCGTTTTTGGGCCAGCTCCCACACTTCTTCGAACGCCGTGCTGAGCGTTTTGTCGAGCTCCTGGCGCACGCGGTCGAGGTTCCAGCGATAGAACTGCCGGTTTTGGGCCCATTCGAAATAACTCACGGTGACACCGCCCGCATTGGCCAGAATGTCCGGCAATACGATGATGCCGGCCTCGTCGAGGATATCGTCGGCATCCGGCTGCACCGGCGCGTTGGCTGCCTCGATGATGACGGGCGCCTTGATGCGTGGCGCGTTCTCCGCCGTAATCACGCCGCCGATCGCCGCTGGAATCAAGACGTCGACATCCAGTTCCAGCAACTGGGCGTTGGTGATGATCTCGGCATCTGCATACCCTCGCAGCAGACGGTTGTGCTCCATTGCGTAACGCAGCGCGCCCGGTATGTCGATGCCGCCCGCGCGGAAATACGCGCCGGTTGAGTCGCTGATGGCGACGATCTTGCATTCGGCTCCGTCAAGAAATTTCGCGGTATGCGTACCGACGTTGCCGAAGCCCTGAATGGCCACGCGCGCGCCGGCCAACTTGCGATTCAGCCGCCCAAGCAGCTTCATCGTCAAAACGCCGACGCCGCGGCCGGTCGCCTCTTCGCGGCCCGGGATGCCGTAATACTCGACCGGCTTGCCGGTTACCACGCCCGGATTGAAGCCGTGGTACTTGTTGTACTGGTCCATGATCCAGGCCATCACGCGATGATCGGTACCCATGTCGGGCGCCGGGATGTCGGTGTCCGGGCCGATCATCTCGTGGATTTCGTCAATGAATTCGCGCGTCAGACGCTCCAGCTCGCGCGGGCTCAGCTTGGACGCATCGATCGCGATGCCGCCCTTGGCGCCGCCGTAGGGAATGTTCACGACGGCGGTTTTCCAAGTCATCAGCGAAGCAAGGGCGCGCACCTCATCAAGGTCCACCTCATGGTGATAGCGCAGCCCGCCCTTCATCGGGCCTCGCGCCTTGTTGTGCTGCACGCGATAGCCGATGTACGAGCGCAGCTCACCGCTGTCCATTTCAAGCGGGATTTGCACCTGCACCTCGCGCCGCGGCGTCACGAGAATTTTGCGCAGGCTGTCGGCCAGATCAAGCTGGTCGGCAGCCCGGTCGAAATACATCTTTACCGCATCAAAGGAACGCATGGCGGGCTTACAGGCCTGAATGCTGCCGATGTGATACGCCGAGCACAGCCTGGATTGGCGACTGTTGCACCCGAACGTTATCGCGATCATAAGCCTCTGGCTGTGCTTGAACAAGCAGACGGTTCGAATGGCAAGCGGGGTGGCTCCGCGATAATTGCAACCTTACACTAGGCATAGGAGCCAAGCTGCACGGGTGCGATTATCGACATGAGTACGCGACACTCGCCCACGCCCAACAGACCGGATGCTGCGCCGGTAGGTCTGAAAAGAAAACGTCAGAATCGATGGCTAATCGCGTTAGCCATCTCAGCGTTTTTGCTGCTCGCGCTCGTGATTGCGGTCTGGGATATCTTCAGTTCACGAGCCGGCACGGTTGCTGTTACGCAGCGCAAAACATCGAGTGAGGCATCGCAGATTGCAAAGCCGGATAACCGGCCTCGACCGAGCGCGGCCGCCGCAACCGACGTTAACGACGGCCTGGTCGACGATGACGGGAAAACGTTGTGGGCATCGCCGACCGGCGGCGAGCCGCTTGACTTGTCGTATCTGCCGCCGGGTGTGCAGATTATCGTCGCCGTCCGGCCGGACGCAATCGATGCTCATCCCGAAGGCGCGAAGCTCGCCGCCTCGCTGGGTCCGCTCGGCCAAAAGGCGGAAAGCTTTCTCGGTGATGTGCTGCGCACACCGCCGGGCGTCGAGCAGTGCCTCATCGGCCTCCAAGCAACCAGCGACGGGCGCTGGCGAACGACCTTGGTCGTTCGGCTGAGCGGCGGCCAAAGCGCGGCCGAGCACTTGGCGGCGGAGCTGCCAGATGCCGCGAATGAATCTCACGGCACCATGCCATATCAGGTAGTGGACGAATGGGCATATTGGGTTCCCGACGCCGCTGACTCGAAAGTTGTCGTTGCCGCGCCGCAGGAATTGATCAGCGAAATCATCGATCTCGACGGCGCTCAGCCGCCGTTGCGGCGCGATCTCGAACGCCTGCTGCAACATACAGATTCGGATCGCCACTTCACTGTTCTACTCGCACCGAACTTTTTATTCAGCGAAGGCGCCGGGATGTTCAGCGGTGAGATGGCCTCGTTGCGTAAGCCGCTATTTTGGTACCTGGGCGATGAGCTGAGCGCTGCCGCTCTCAGCTTGCATTGGGACGACAATTTCTTTGTCGAGCTGGTTGCTGCGCCGACGCTCGACACGCGGCCGGAAGCCGCTGCGCGTATTCTTGTCGAACGCGTTGCGCAGATCCCCGACCGCCTGGAAGATTATGTCGTGGGCCTAGATGCGCATCCGTTTGGCCGGCGGATCGTGGCCCGGTTCCCAACGATGGTTCGCAAGCTGGCCGCGTATTCGCGCGCGGGCGTCGAAGCGGACCATGCCGTGCTGCGCTGCTATCTGCCCGCCGTGGCCGGGCATAACCTCATCATGGGATCCGAGTTGACGCTGGCCGAATCAAGTCGTCAACGAGCGGCGATTGCACCCGTGGCCACGCCTGCCGTACCCAGCAATTCGGCGACAACTTCAGTGGGCGATAAATTGCGCCAGAATGCGTCCCTCTCATTCAATCGCGATACGCTCGAGGCCGCGCTGGGTCAGTTGTCGAACGATCTTGGCGTGGAGATTGAGATTCTGGGCGCCGATCTGCAGGCCGAAGGCATCACCAAGAACCAATCGTTCGGCATCAATATGGCCGACAAACCGGCTGAGGAAATCTTGGTCGCCATTCTGCGGCTGGCGAATCCAGATAAGACGGCCACCGGTCCGGGCGACCCGCGGCAAAAACTGGTGTATGTGATCGCAACGCCGGCTGGGGACCAGGTGGAGCGAATCATCATCACGACGCGAAGCCGAGCGGCCGAACGAGGCGATGAATTGCCGGCCGTTTTCCGTGCGACGGTCGAGTAGCTCCGGTTCGCACGAAACCAGCGTTGTGGACGCTGAATTCTTGCCAATTCGGCTACGTCGGCAGGAATTTGGCGTGCGTGGTATCATGGAGTAGGCAATAAAGCCGTCGCCGATGCGGGAATACGAAAAGGTGCGACTCCCGGCCGCGGATGCGGCCTCGCCAAGGTCAGGTTGAAAGCTCCGCTGTGGAACCATTTCGCGTTACTTGCGAGACATGCCGCGCGCGGCTGAAGGTCCGCGACGAAAGCGCGATCGGCGAAATCCACGCCTGCCCGAAGTGCGGCAGCATGGTTCAAATTGTGCCGCCGCAAGGTTGGAGCGCGGCAGAGTCGCCAATTGCAACTGCCGCGGTTCTGGCAATTGTCGATTCGGCGGAACCGGACTTCACTCATGTTCCGCCGCCGAGCGACGAATTGGCGGACCGGTTCGAAGCAGCAGCGGCAGCGGCCGTAGCCCCGGTGGCTGTAACGTCTCCCGCAGCTGCGGTGGAAATCGCGGCGCCTCCGGCGGCGTTTCCGGCTGCCGGCTCACCGCTAGTGCTATGGACCGTCGTCGGCGCCGCCATGATCTTAATTGGCGGGCTTACAGCCATGATGTGGCCGGATGGCGATGCGTCAAACACCGGACCGGCCGCACCCATTGCAGCCATCACGCCGACTCCGCTGGTAACTGAACCAGTTGAAAACGACACCACAGCAAATCATCAAGATACATCGTCATCCGCTCAGCCATACGCTGTTGCGAAGCCGACGTCTGCGGATGAGACATCGGCCGCAGCCGATAGTGAACCGGCGCTTGCTGCTTCGCCGCCAAATGACGATGCCAACTTAAATGCGGAAAGTGATGAGCCTGTTGACGAACCACTAGCGCCTGTTGCGGAGAACTCTGAGCCTCGTACGCCGTCGACCGCGGCCGCGAGCAGCGGCGAACGCCCGGCCGTGCTGAAGTTCGATCCGCTGGATTTCGATCCTTCTCAATTCAGCATAGGCACAAGCACGCCGGCAATTCCCGCCGCAAGCTCCATCCCCGAAGAGCTTCCCGACGAGGCCGCTTCAGTAGCCGGGGCACCAACGGCCTCCAGTAACGAAGACAGCATCAACCTCTCACTCCCAGCGGCCAATCCCACAATTACCGTGCGCCTGGGCCCCATAGCCGAGGCGGCTCAGCAAAACGATGTCCCGGAGCAACTTGCTCTCGAACTCGAGTCGCTTGAATTTACCAGTATGCCGCTGGCTCGGTTCATCGAAACGCTGTCCGAGCTGTCTGGATTGCCGATCACGCTTGATCCGACGGCGCTGGAGCTGGCCGGCAGCTCGGCGCGAGGCGAAGTGGCCGTCACGGCGAGAGACGCGACGCTGGGCCAACTGTTGCAAGACGCGTTGCGCAAAAGCCGGCTTAGTTTTGTCGAAACAGACGGGCACGTGATCGTTGCGCTCGCGGATGCCGACCGCCGCAGCTCGCGCGAATTCAATTTCGGCGACCTTGTGGATAAAGACTCCAACGATGCAGCCGGCGTCGCCAAGCTGATCCAAATCTTCGTTGCGCCGCAAAGTTGGGACGTGTCCGGCGGCGACGCCACGATCGAAGTCAACGGCAGCAAGCTGCGCATCGAGCAGCGGAAGGCCGTGCACCACGAAATGCTGCTTTTCTGCGAACGCCTGCGGCTGGCGCGGGGCCTGCCCCAAAAGAGCAAGTACCCTTCAGAGCTGCTAACAATCGACTCGCCGTATACCAATATCAATACTCGCATCTCAGAAAAAACCACGTTCACGTTCCTGCCCTGGACCCGGCTGGCCGACGTTTTGCGGCATTGGCAAGAGTCGTCCGGAATCACGATGCTCGCCGATTGGCATCGAATTGCTGACGTCGAGCTTGAGCCTTCAACGCCGCTCGCCTGCTCGGCGATCGATCGCACCTGGGAAGACGTGCTCGACGAGAGTCTCGAGCCGCTTGGCTTGGCCTGGTGGGCCGTCGACGGCTCCACGATTCAAATCACCAGCCTCGAGGCGCTGGACGAAATTCACCGCGTCGAGTTCTACGAAATCCCGAAGCCAATGCGCGATCAGTTCGCCAACGGCAATGCGCTTCTTGAAACGCTGCAAGCGGAACTGGTCGAGCAAGTTGGGCCCGAAGCGGCCGCCGCTGGACAGTTGCAGATGCAGCTCGACAAGCCGAGCCGCCGGCTGATCGTTCGCGGCACGCCGCCAGTGCATCGCTATCTCGCAAAGCGGCTGGCCATGCAGTCCAACGGGCCGGTTCGATAACGCGCTCTCCGCTAGCGGCCTTTGGTGCGTAGGACTGTCCAGCAGACGGGCGCCATGTTAGAAGAGAAGTGCAGTGGCACGCCATACTTCGGAAAACGCGGGAGACAGAATCATGGCAGGCGCTTCTCGTTGGGACCGGCGATCGATGATGAAGGCAGCGGGAGTGGGCGCGTTGGCGGCGGTTGCCGGTCCGTTGGCCGAGGCGCGTGCGGATGAGGAGGAGCCGCTCGTGAACGGCAACATCAAGCAGTCGGTTTGCCGCTGGTATTATGGCAACATTCCGCTCGAGGAGCTGGCCGCCGAGGCCAAGCGGATTGGGTATCAGTCAATTGAGCTGGTGACGCCGGCCGAATTTCCGACGGTGAAGGCCGCGGGACTCACGTGCGCGATGCTCAGCGGCGCCTGCAAGATCGAAGACTGCTTCAACCGCAAGGAAAATCACGACCAGCTAGAGAAAGTGCTCCGCGAGCACATCGAATTCGCCGCCGCCAACGGCCTGCCAAACGTGATCTGCTTCTCCGGTAACCGCCGCGGAATGTCCGACGAAGAAGGCCTGGCCAACTGCGCCGCCGGCCTGAAACGGCTTGTCGGCTTCGCCGAAGAGAAAAAGGTCACGATCTGCATGGAGCTCCTCAACAGCAAGGTCGATCACCGCGATTACATGTGCGACCGCTCGTCGTGGGGCGTCGAGCTGGTGAAGCAGGTCGGCTCGCCGCGCTTCAAGCTGCTCTACGGCATCTACCACATGCAGATCATGGAAGGCGACGTTATTCGCACGATCCAGGAAAACAAGGAATATATCGGCCACTACCACACGGGCGGCAACCCAGGCCGGCACGAAATTGACGAGACGCAAGAACTCAACTACGCGGCCATCGTCAAAGGCATCCTGGCCACGGGATTCGACGGCTTTTTGGCCCAGGAGTTCATCCCCACGCGCGACCCGCTGGCGTCACTGGCGCAAGGATTTCGCATTTGTGATGTATAAGCGGTTTGGCTGCACCATGCTTTCGCAGATTCTGCTACGGCACACGGAGTGTGCCTGCTACAGTGTGCCTGCTACATTTGCATTTCCATTGCTTCCGCGATCCGGCGGCAGCCGGCCATGCAGTCGGTGAATTGCTGGAAATTCATCGATTGGTAGCCGTCGCTGAGCGCTTTTTCTGGGTTGGGGTGCACTTCCATGATGAGGCCGTCGGCGCCGGCGGCGATGGCGGCCCGCGCGAGCGCCGGCACGAGTGGCGTGTGGCCGGTGCCGTGGCTGGGGTCGATCACAACCGGCAAATGGGTTTTCTGTTTCAAGTAAGGCACGGTGGCCAGCGGTAGCGTGAAGCGCGTGTGGGACTCGAAGGTGCGGATGCCGCGCTCGCAGAGCATGACTTGTTGGTTTCCGGCGTCGAGAATGTACTCGGCTGCCAACAGCAGCTCTTCGATCGTTGCACTCGGCCCGCGCTTGAGCAGCACCGGGCGGCGCGTTCGCCCGACCGCTTCCAGAAGTCTGTAGTTTTGCATGTTGCGGGCGCCGACTTGCAGGACGTCGGCGTATTCAGCCACAACATCGACGTCCTCCGAGGCGACCACTTCGGTGACAACGGCCAGCCCGGTTTCGTCGCGCGCCGCCGCTAGTAGCTGCAAGCCTTGCTCTTTCATTCCCTGGAAGCTGTAGGGACTGGTGCGCGGCTTGAACGCGCCGCCGCGCAGCGCCGTGGCACCCGCCTTTTTGACCGCGCGGGCCGTGCCCACGATTTGCTCTTCGCTCTCCACGGAGCATGGTCCGGCAATGATGCCCAAGTGCCCTCCACCGACTTTAAGGCTCCCTGCCCGCACCACGGTCGGCTCCGATTTGGTCTCCACACTCGCGAGCTTGTACGGCGCGAGCACGGGGAGCACTTCGTCGACGCCCGGGCCGCTTTCCAGAATTCCCACCGGCACGCCGCGCTCGTCGCCGATGGCGGCGATCACGGTCCGCTCCGTGCCGCGGAGCACGGTGGGCTTCAAACCGAGCGATTCCACTTGCTGGATCATGTGTTGGATATCCTCTTCTTTGGCGCCGCGGCGCATGACGACGATCATTGATAACTCCGGTTGAGTGTTGAGAGTTGAGTGTTGAGAGTATTTGCTGATACCGTTTACAGTTTTTCTGGCGCGAGTAATGACGAACGCAGGCCGCTAAGCATGCGTGCAATTTCTTCTGATTTTTGATACGCGTTGTCAAAAACTGGTTGCGAAAGAAATCCTTGGCGGGTCGCAATGGTCGTTTGCGCGATTAATTCCATGAGAGAGCTGTACGAGAACTCGACAAACCGGGCAAAGTCCGTTTTCGATGCCCGACCGCTCCCCTCCGCGATGTTCGATGCCACGGAGACGGATGATCGGCGCATTTGGCTAGTCAATCCAAATCGCTCGTCGGACGGAAACGGACGCGTAAACGAGTAAACGCAATCCGTCAGTTCGATCGACTTTTGCCAAACATCAAGTTGTTCGAAACCAAACATGGTCGACACTCCCGCTATTAATGGTTATTAACGCTCCGCCAGCCTTTGCCATTCAGCTCTCAACACTCAACACTCAACTCTCAACCAAAAAACAAAAAACCCCGAGAGCCAGGCGTCTGGGTCTCGGGGTGCCGGTTCGTTCGATGTTAGGTGAGCGCTACGCACTACCTCCGGCCCCGCTACCCAGGCGGGTAAAGGTAAACCAGACGTAGTACCAGAAAGTGCGGCTCATGAAGGCATTATGGTTGGGGTGGTGCGCAGACGCAAGCGGAAATTGATTGCTGTAAAGCCGGCCTCGAAGAAGAGGCGGGCGATAGATCAGTTTACGCCTTTTAATGCTTCTGCGAGGCCCGGGACGCCGTCATCGCCCGCGGGGACTTTAATAGTCGCACCGTTAAAATCATCCCCCACCGGCTCAAACCGGCCGCCCAGGTGCTCGGCCAGAAAAGCTTCGGCCACCGCATTGAACGACATGCGGTTTTCCGGGCGTGCAAAGCCGTGGCCCTCATCCGGGTAAAGCACGTACGTGACCGGGATGTTCTTCTGCTTCATGGCTTCGACAATCTGATCCGCTTCCAGTTGGGTCACGCGCGGATCATTCGCGCCCTGACCAATGAGGAGCGGCTTTTGGATCTTATCGACGCGCGTCAGCGGCGAGCGCTCCAGCAGCGCCTTCTGGCCTTCCTCCGTGTCGACGTCGCCCACGCGCACTTTCATCACGGGCATGAACGGCATCCAATACTCCGGCACGTTTTGCAGCAGCGTCACCAGGCTTGACGGGCCGACAATGTCGACGCCGCAAGCGAACACGTCGGGCGTGAACGTCAGGCCAACGAGCGTGGCGTAGCCGCCATAGCTGCCACCCATGATGGCGACTTTATCTTTTTGAGCGACCTTCTCGTCGACGGCCCAGTTCACCGCGTCGATCAAGTCGTCGTGCATCTTGCGCGACCACTCGCCGTTGGCCGCGTTGATGAAGTCCTTGCCGAAACCCGTGGAACCGCGGTAATTGACACTGAGCACGGCATAGCCGCGGTTGGCAAGCCACTGGTGCGACGGATTGAGTCCCCATGCGTCACGTGCCCACGGTCCGCCGTGCACAAAGAGCACCATGGGCACCGGCTCATTCGGCTGGCCGTCGTTATCCGGATCGCTCCCCGGCGGCAGCGATAAATAGCAAACCATATCCAGCCCGTCGCGCGTCTTCACCACGGGCGAATGCATCTTCACCAGCGGGTAGTCGTCCAAATCGTCCCGGTTTGCAAACAGAAAATGCGCTTTGCGCTCCGGCCCGCCTGTGGCGAGCCCAGCCGAGCCGCGAACATACCGATAGGTTTTCGCCGGCCCATCATCCAGAAAGAAAGCGACGATCCATTGCGTGTCGTCGAGTGTGCGGCTGGCCACGATGATCTCGCCATCTTCCACCGTCTTGAGATACTCGAAATCTTCGGCAATCGCCGGATCGAGAATCTTCCATTCGGTGCGCTGATAAGTGAACGACACGGCCTGAATATTCTTCTCGGTCGGATGCGCGAGCACGCCGCCCACGTCTGACTTGGGATCCTCGGCAATCAATTTCGGCTCTTTGGACTGCAAATCCATCGCGAACAGGCCGGCCGTGTTGCGATTGCGGCTGTCCTGGAAGTAAAGCGTCTTGCCCGACTTGTCGAAGCCGGCCGGGCCGCTGGTCATGGCGTCCTCAGGGCCGAATTCCAAAAAGTCCTTCCAAGTGCGATTTTCGCCTTCGCCTTCCGGCAGCTGCCAAACCTGTCCGCCAAGCGGCGTGTAATTAATCGCAAGCCGGACCTGCAGGTTGTCGTCCGTCAGAAAACCAGCGACGCCGTGATTTAGCTGCACCAGTTCTTTCTCGCCGGATTCGACGTTGATGCGCCAGATATCGTGCAGCTGCGGTTTGCGATCGTTCAGTCCAACGAGGATTTCCTTAGCGTGCTTGTGGCTGATCTCCTGAATCTCGGCCCGCACGCCTTCAATTGGCGTTAGATCCCTGGTCTTGCGCGTTTCGACGTTGGTGGCATACAGGTGCCAATTCTCGTCGCCGTCTTTATCCTGCGTGTACAGAATGTGCTTGTTGTCGTAGGCCCAGTCATGGTTGCGGATGCCGCGTTTTTTGTCCTCAGTGACGGCAACTGCCTTTGAAAGGTCTTCGCCCGTTTTCACGACCCACACGTTGAGCACACCGTTCACCGGCGCGAGGAAACTCAGCCATTTGCCGTCGGGGCTCAGCCGGCCTTGCGCCCGCTGCGGGTTGCCAAACAGCACGTCGCGCGGAATCAACGCAAAGTCGTCGAGTTCCTTGGCACCCGAACCATCGCCTTGGGATTTGCTTGTGCTCACTTTCGTCGTCGCCTGTTTCCCCGCCGACTGATCACCTTCCAGCGTTCGCGCGCAGCCGCCTAGCACAGCGAACATGCCCAGGCCTAAGGTTAGTCCGGTTACGCCAAACGCGGTGAGATTGGACATCGTATGCTCCGTCTGATAAAGGCCAAGACCAGCTGGCTCACAGCAATTACCCGCCGAAAATGCTCGTTTTTCCGAGAGCGTGAGAGTATACCAACGGTCGGCAGGTCTGCCCAATGGTTCAACGGCGGCCAGACCCGCCCATCGAGGTTACGCGGATTGGCCGCGACCGGTTCGCCCGAGAACCACAAGCCGCGAATGACTGTTGCGCCCAGGGCCAAAGTTGCGGCCAATCAGCCTTTGGGATTGAACGGAGCGTCGCGACCTGGCTCCTGTGGGCACGCACCACTCGCGGTCAGCCCGACCTGCGGGTGCCAACTTGGCATGGCAAACACCGCGCCAAAGACTCCATTTTGCTTGAACTTAGCGATAATACCGCTTAAACTGGGGGCTTACTCATTTTTATCG
>DATFGJ010000376.1:0-13954 GCA_035249585.1 Lacipirellulaceae bacterium | reverse complement strand
CGACGTGTTGCTGCAAATTGCCCAGCCTGGCATTTCTCAGGAAGCCAATGAGATTCTAGATCGGTTTCCGTCGACCGCCGAGCAGCTATTCCAATACGATTGCCTGGTGGCCTTTGATCCAGACTGGACGGAGCTGGACATCGATCAGGTCGAGCTACTCGAGAAATGGATTTCGAACGAAGCGGGAGGAATGATCACCGTGGCGGGTCCGATCCACACCTCCAAGTGGCTGCGGAGCACCGAGCACGCCAAGGTTCGGAACTTGTACCCGGTCGAATTTCAGGAGCGTCTGACGCTGCTGGACGAAAGTCAATACGGTAGCGACACGGCCTGGCCCCTGGCGATCGAGCGGCCTGGCCGCGAGGCGAAATTCCTTTGGCTTGCGTCAACCGCGGAAGAAAGCGAGTCGGCGTGGGATAGCTTTCCAGGCGTATACGGTTACTATGCGGTCAAAGGCGAAAAGCCGGGAGCGACGGTTTACGCCCGCTTTTCCGATCCGGAGGCGGGCCTGTCGGATAAGCGTCCCGTGTATTTCGCCAGCCATTTCTACGGCGCCGGCCAGGTCTTCTACATCGGCAGCGGCGAGCTTTGGCGCCTGCGCAGCGTCGACCCGGCTTACTTCGAAATTCTTTACACCAAGCTGATTCGCCATGTCAGTCAAGGCCGAATCCTACGCGGATCGGCGCGCGGAACGCTGCTCGTGGAGCGCGATCGTTACGAACTTGGTGAAACCGTTGTATTGCGAGCACGATTGGCCGACGCTCAGCATGAGCCGCTTTTGGCTGATTCGGTAACGGCTCAGCTCATCCGGCCCGACGGCGCTACGGACGCCGTAAAAATGGCGGCGGAAACGGATAAGCCCGGCATGTACACGGGACAGGCCACCGTACTGCAAGAAGGCACGTATCAAGTTGCGCTCAGCATTCCGGATAGCGAAGAAGAACCGCTCACTCGATACTTGCAGGTCCGAGTGCCCGATTTGGAACGCGCCCAACCGCAGCGAAACGAGAAGCTTCTCACATCGCTGGCCGACGAGACAGGCGGCAAGTATTACAAGGACTTTCATACTGCCGTAAGCGGTAACAACGCATTGAAACCTCTGAAGGACGCGATAGAAAGCCGCGCCGAGGTAAAGCTGCTAAAGGACGCGCCCGATCAGCGCTTCGCCGAAGCGCAAATGCACTGGCTGCTTGGTGTAATTGCCGGATCCCTGTTTTTGGAATGGATTATTCGGCGGCTTAACCGGCTGGCGTAAAGCTTAACAGCGTCGATGGCACCAAGCGCGTGCGTTGGTGGCGTGACGTGTGCCGCGCTACAGCATGACAACACAACAACACGGCCAATATGATCTCGCTCCAGCCCTGCGTCGGCTGCTCGATGCAGTGCGAGCTCGCCTGCGAGCCTATGTTTGGCTCGAAGGCCTGGCAATCGTTGTGGTTTTGCTTGGCGCGGCATTCTGGCTTGGCCTTGCGCTGGATTGGACCTTCGAGCCGTCCTCAAACATTCGCCGAGTTGTCCTCATCGCGGTCGGCGGCGTCGCCCTCTGGGCTTGTTATCGCTATTTGCTGCGACGAGCCTTTGCCCCGATTTCCGATTCGAGTCTGGCCCTCCTGTTGGAGCGGCGTTTTCCCAAGCTGTCGGATCACGTGCTTACGGCCGTGCACATCGGTTCAAATCCGGAGCGAAGTAAAACGTATAACACCGATCTCATTGCTACGACGCAGCACGAGGCTGTGCGCGCAATTGCTGACGTGCGACCGAGCCAAATTTTCAATCGCGGCCCACTATTGCGGGCCTCTACCGCCGCAATCGGCATCATCGCCTCAGTCATCCTGTTTGCCTTGCTGTCGCGGGATACTTTTGGGTTCTGGCTCGAGCGGATTGCGCTCAGCGATGAGCTCTGGCCGAGGCGCGTGTCCTTGCAGGTCGTCGGCTTCGAGCAGGACGCTCATGGAAAGCGCGTACACAAACTGGCGCAGGATGACGACTTTGAGCTGTTAGTCCACGCCCACACCACGAGCGACGAGTTTCCCGACGAAGTCGAAATCCGCTTCCGGCTCGCCGATGGCCGCCGCGGCCGAGATACGATGATTCGAGTCGGTGAGGCTTCGCCTGGACGCGACGAGTTTCAGCTCTATCGCTACGACTTCAAACGTGTGGCTGGCGACATGACGTTCGATGTTGTGGGTGGCGACGATCGCGTGCGCGACCTGGAGCTGCGCGTTGTCGAGCGGCCGGAGCTGTTCGCCATCGAGCTGGAGTGTATCTACCCGAATTACCTCGGACGCGAGCGCCGACGACTGCCCGTGACAGGTGGAATGCGAATACCGGAGGGCACACAGCTTGTGCTTCACGCATCGGCGAGCAAGCCGCTTGTGGCCGCGCAAATCAAGGCTTCCCAAGACCAGCAGGAACAGGACGTCAAATACACCGACAAGCCCCAAAGCACGCTGCGCTGGAAATACGGCACTCTCGAGCACGACGATGTTCTTCTGGTGAACGTCACCGACATCGACGGCGTTTCGTCGCGAGAGCCTTATCGGATTTCGATGGCAATGGTGAGCGACGAAGTGCCACAAGTGATTGTGCGCCTCTCCGGCATCGGAACGGCGATTACACCCGACGCCATCTTGCCATTCAAAGGCAAGCTTACCGACGACTACGGGCTCGCGCGCGCCTGGTTTCAGTACCAGGTCGACAGCGGCACCTCAGCTACGCGAGCGTTGTCCGCTCAACCATCCGGTGAGCCCGTGCTGGAGGAGATCGACGAGTTCGATACTCGCGCGCTAGACGAGTCGACCGGTAAAAGGGCACTTACGCTTCGGCCCGGACAAAAGCTGTCGCTAACGCTGCGCGCGACCGACTACTTCGACTTGAACGACGGGCCGCGTGCCGGCAGCAGCCAGCTCTTCACGCTCGACGTGGTGACGATGGCAGAATTGTTAGAGCTATTGGAACGGCGCGAGCTTCAGTTGCGGCAGCGGTATGAATCAATTTACGAAAAGATGGTCGACACGCGAAATCTGCTCGCGCGAGTTGATACTCAGCAACCACCTGCAACCGAAACAGCCGATCCCCCGGCAGCCGGGCCGCCACGCGCGGATGAGACGAACTCGACTGATGCGGCGGCCGAGCCCTCGCCGGCCGCTGCCGACCGGGCCGTGGCGCTACGGCGACTGCGCGTTTCCGGTTCGCTGCAACACGTGGTCCAATCGGCCGACGAGGTTGTAGGTGTCGCCGAAGCCTTCGACGATTTGCACGACCAGCTGACCAACAACCGCATTGAAAATCCCGATTTGCAAAGTCGATTGCGGGAACAAATCGCCCAGCCGCTGCATCGAATTGGTGGTCAGCGTATGCCGCAGCTCGCGGCACAGCTAAAATTGGTAGAAGAGCATTTGCAGGACGCTTCGGTGCAGCCAGAATTGGCAAAATGCATTGCCACGGCCGACCAGATCCTCGTTGAGATGAAGGAAGTTTTGGATCGGATGTTGGAGCTCGAAACTTACAACGAAGTTGTCGCCCTGCTGAGAGGGATTATCTCCGATCAGGAAGAAATCAATCGACGCACCAAGGATCGACAAAAAGTTCGGTTGCGCAGCCTGTTTGAGGAAGAATGAGCGTCGCACGCGAAAGCGCCAAGGGAGACAAAACTATGTCACATCTGACAACGCGAACGGCGCCAGTATTGAGTGATTATTGCGTTGCGTCTTGTCGCCTTGGCGTGAGATTTTTTGCCGTACTGGCGCTGCTCGGCGGTTCGACCGTTGTATTCTCACAGGACACGCCCGTCCAAGATGAAGGGGACGTGGCTCCCGCAGCCGGGGATGCGGCACTTTCGGTTGAACAGGGTCGACTTGCCGATCGCTTTAAGCGACTTGAAGAAGTGCTCGCCAGGTTGGCGGAGTTGTCCGCATCAAGCGACCCCCGCCGCGCTCGGCTCCTGCGCGAGGCGATCTCGCAAAGCCGCGAGCAGGATATCAACGTCCGTTTTGATGCGATTGTAAGCCTCCTGGAGAATGAACGTCTTTCCGCAGCCGCGCAAAATCAGACGGAATTGCAGAAGGAACTTGATTCGCTGCTTAATCTGCTTTTGAAGGCCGACCGGGACAAAGAGCTGGCTTCCGAGCGCGACCGCGTGCGCAAGTATTTGAAGGAGGTCGGCCGCTTAATTCGAATGCAACGAGGCGTCCGGGCTCGAACCGAAGGCGGCGACGAATTCGGCGGACTCAAACAAGATCAACAACGGATCGCCACCGACACCGGAAAGCTGGGCGGTGAAATTCACCAGACCGAAGTCGATAGGAAGCCTAGCGACGAGCCGGCTTCGAAGGATAAAGAACCCGAAGGCGACGAAAACACTGAGGGCGGCCAAGCGGACGACTCCGATGGCAAGCCGTCGAAATCGGGTGAACAATCCAAGTCGAACGATGCCTCGAAACCAGGTAAGTCATCCGAAAAGAACGCGTCTCAATCATCCAAACCTCAATCGGGCAGCGGCAAGTCGTCGGATAAGTCCGAACCAAGCAAATCATCGCCGTCTCAACCCGGTGAGCCGCAGCAGAGCCAATCAGGACAGCCGTCGCAAGGCGGCGAAAGCGCTGATGAACAGTCATCGCAGCAGCCAACTGATCCCGCGGACCGGGCAACCCAGCGGCTGCGCGCTGCGGCCGAGCAGATGGAACAGGCCCAAAAAAAATTGGAGGAAGCCCAGCGGAAAGGTGCCGCGGATCGACAGCGTGAGGCAGTGCGCGAACTCGAGCAGGCGAAGGCGGAGCTGGAACGCATCCTGCGGCAGCTTCGGGAAGAAGAGCTTGAACGCACGTTGACGCAACTTGTGGCCCGTTTCCGAAAAATGCTTGAATCGCAGATTGTGGTCTACGAAGGCACCCTGAGGCTCAACAGCGTGCCTACGGCCGAGCGCGACCATGATGAGGAAATCGAGGCGGCTCGACTCAGTCGGCAAGAATTGCAGATCGTCCAAGAGGCCGACAAGGCGCTCTTGCTGCTGCGCGAGGAGGGTTCGTCCATCGCCTTTCCCGAGGCCGTCGAACAGATGCGCGACGACATGCGCTTGGTGGCCGAGTGGCTCGGGGCAGCGAAGGTTGGACCAATCACGCAAGGAGTAGAAGCGGAAATCATCACCGCGCTGGAAGAGGTGATTGCGGCGCTGGAGAAGGCCCGCAAAGACTTGGAAAAGAATCGGACGCCACCCGGCCAGCCAGGCGCTGCGGGTCAGCCAACCGAGCCGACGCTTGTCCATAAGCTGGCCGAGCTGAAAATGATCCGGGCGCTGCAAATGCGCATCAATCAGCGCACAAAGAGATTCGGCGAAATGATCGAAGGCGAGCAAGCGGAAACAGCCGATTTGCTTGAGGCATTGCGGCAGCTCGCTGAGCGGCAGGAGCGGGTCTACAAGGCGACCGCCGATCTGGAGCAGGGACGCAATGATTGATGTTTTGCCAGAACTACCGGCTGTGGCACAATGGTACAAAAGTAAGTATTGGGCAGAATGGATCGTCCAGGTATGCGGCCTGACGCAGCTAAATGCCGATGAGAATCTTGGTTGGATCTCAAGCCGTTGGACAGATTGCCAGAGTGGGGGATAATACAATAGAGCCTGGGCGGGGCCGAACGGGTGGTGGCCACCCGGTTTGACCGACGAAGAAAGTTGATCCGATGACCGAAAAAGTCGCAACCCGCTGGCTCATTGGTTTCGCCACTCTATGTACCCTTGTCGCCGGCAGGCTGGCTCAGGCAGTGGGCAGTGCCGACGGCGATTTTTTTGCTCAGCCGACGTGGCAGCCGGTACCTGCCGAGGCGGTCTACGCGCGCCTCACGGAGCATCTGAATTCGGCCGGCGTTTCGCCCGATCGACAAGCTGAGGTCAATGAGCTGTGGCGCAAGTCGGAAAATAATCCTCAGGCCGATTTGCTGGACCGATTGGCACAGTCACTCGCCAAGACGGACGAACGCGTCGGCGCCCTCGTCGCTCATTGCGCCGGTTTTCATGAGCCTGGTCCGCTGCCGGAGTTCGACTGGTTAGCCGACAGCGCGACGCCAGAACTTGTGCGCAACAACATGCGGCTCTACCTGGCGCGCTGGATGGTGCAACAGGGCTATTACGATGAAGCGCTGGAATGGACCGAAGGCCTGGCCACAAAGGACGTAGTCGCACCGGAGGACTTGTTATTCTACCGAGCGATCGCCCATCATCGGCTGGTTCAAGCAGACAAAGCGGATGCCGCACTTGGCCAATTGCTGCAACAAGAGGATAAACTGCCGACGCGGTTTCAGAAGCTGGCCGATCTCATGCGGCAAGACCTGGCCGGTTTGCAAGATGAGTCGCTCGATCATATTTCACGGCGAATGGCCGACATCCGTCGTCGGTTGGCGCTAGGCAATTCCGGCGAGCGCGTACAGAGTGTCGAGAACGGCGTCATCGAATCGCTTGATAAGATTATCAAGAAGGTCGAAGACCAGTTGCAACAACAACAGTCACAGTCGTCGGGTAACTTGGGTGGCGCGCCCAGCGGGACGCCAATGCAAGATAGCCAGAGCGCCGAGCTCAAGGCACCAGGTGACGTCGAGAGGCGCAACATCGGACGCGGCACCGGCTGGGGCAATCTCGATGAAAAAGATCGTGAAAAAGCCCTGCAAGAAATCGGCCGCGAGTTTCCTTCACACTATCGAGAAGTAATCGAAGAATACTTTCGTCGCCTGGCGGCCGAGGAGTCGTCCGAAAATCAATGAGCTGCCTGCAACCCCACCTTCCCCACGTGGATCGGACGCATCCGTCGATCTACGCTCTTGACTCACAGCGGTAGACGAAATCCTTCCGAGAACGGAACGTCTCCATTGCAAACCATCGTCCGAATTCTTTTGGTCGCCGCGGCAGCGGCTTTGCCAAACCTGGCCCGTACGCAGGAGGTGACAGCTACGCTCCTGGATGGCTCGTCCATAGCCGGCCAATTACGCGAGTGGAGAGGCGAAAATCTCATCATTGTGCGGGCCAATGAAGAAATACGACTGCAAACCGAAAAGCTCGTTTCGCTGCGCTCGTCGTCGCCGACGCCATCAGCCGCGCGCGATGAAGCGGATGGCGGGCTTGTGGAACTGACGGACGGCACGACGCTTCCAATTAAGGAATTCGAGACGGACGAAACTACGGCCATCGTCGAAATTGATGTCCCGGCGCCTGCGAACCAATCAACGATGACGTTACCGCTGAAGCAAGTTGTTGCTGTCCGCCTGGAGCGCTTCGATCCGGCGATTGAAGAACAATGGGAGGAAATTCGGTCGCAGAGTTTCGCAAGCGACGTCCTCGTGTCCATAAAGCGTAAAAGCAAAAGTCTGGATTACCACGAAGGTGTTCTGGGCGACATTACGCCAAAGAAAATCGGATTTGAGTTCGATGGCGAGACCATGCGCGCCGATCGTGCCAACGTGGCCGGCTGGGTCTATTTCCGCAAGCAGCCAGCTTCCGAGCGGGAGCCGCGATGCATTCTGCATGGACACAGGGGTCTGCGCGCCGCTGCCGCTGACGTGCGATTGAGCGATCAATCGCTTGAAATCGAGACGGCCGCCGGTGTTAGATTCTCTTGGCCGCTTGCTGACGTTTACTTCGCCGACTTTTCCGCAGGCAAGATCGTTTACCTCAGCGACCTGAAGCCGGCGCTCGAGCGGTGGACGCCGCTCGTGGGCCTGACAGTGGCCGCTGAATCGGCTGCTAAATATGGCCAGGTTCGCCTCGATCAATCGGCATTCGGCGGTCCACTCGCGCTACGTCTCCGTGGCTCCAGCGCTTCGGGCAGCGACATCAAGACATTCAGCAAGGGCCTGGCGATTCGCAGCCGAACCGAGTTGGTCTACCGCCTGCCGCCGGGCTTTAAGCAATTCGTCGCGATCGCCGGCATCGAGCCTGTCACTAGCGCCACGGGCGACGTGCAGCTATTGATTCACGGCGATGACCGGTCCCTGCTGACTGCCGACGTTGACGGAGGGCAGGCGCCGCGTGAAATCAAATTGAACATTGCGGGAGTCAAGCGACTGAGGATCGTCGTCGATTTTGGTCAGAATCTCGATACGGGGGACTGGCTCAACCTTTGCGAAGCGAGGCTCATCAAGTGAAACCGCGCCTCGGATTCGTGTTGTCTGCCTCCGTGCTTTTGGCCACGCAGCCTGCAATGGCTGCGACCGGCCCGGACGATGCGGTACTGGCGGCCGAAGCCAAACGCATCGAAACGATCACACGTATTTCGCGTCCGACGCTGGCAATTTTTGACGCCCAGGGACAAGGCGGCGGCTCCGGCGTCGTCATCTCGTCCGATGGCTACGCGCTCACCAACTTTCACGTCGTCGCTCCAACCGGTCCCGCCATGAAATGCGGCCTTGCGGATGGACGGCTTGTCGATGCGGTGCTGGTCGGTCTCGATCCGGGCGGCGATGTGGCGCTCATCAAACTCCTGGGCGACGGCGAGTTTCCGGCGGCAGAGCTGGGAGACAGCGATTCGGTTCGCGCCGGCGACTGGGCGTTCGTCGCCGGGAACCCCTTTTTGCTGGCCGATAACTTTCAGCCAACCATCACGTACGGCATCATCTCGGGCGTGCGCCGTTATCAATATCCCGCCGGCACCCTGCTGGAATACGCAGATTGCCTGCAAACCGACGCCGCAATTAACCCAGGCAACTCCGGCGGACCGCTATTCGATTCCGAAGGCAAGCTGATCGGCGTCAACGGCCGCGGCTCGTTCGAAAAGCGCGGCCGCGTGAACGTCGGCGTCGGCTATGCCATCTCGATCAACCAAATCAAGCGGTTTTTGGGGATGCTCAAGAGCGGACGGATCGTCGATCACGCTTCGCTCGGCGCCACGGTGACGAATGATCCTGATGGCCGCGTAGTGGTTCAAGACATCCTCGAAAGCAGCGACGCGTTCCGTCGCGGCCTTCGCTACGATGATGAGCTTGTCCGCATTGGCGACCGGGAAATCGGTTCAGCCAACGCCTTCAAGAATGTATTGGGGACGTATCCGAGCGGTTGGCGCGTGCCCATCGTGTTCCGTCGCGATGGACAGGAGCATGAACGTCGCGTGCGGCTCGCTGGAATGCACCGTGAAGGCGAGCTAGAAGCGTTATTACAAGAGCAACCGGAACCGCCTGTGCCTGACAGGCCGCGCCGCCGCGAAGAGCGGCAGCCTCCCGATGCACCCCCTCCGAACGACAAAAAACCAGGCGACTCGGATCGGCCCCGGCGGCGCTCACCGGCACGGCTGCCCAAAGCCGTGCGTCCTTACTACGAAGCCGCACCTGGCTACGCAAATTACTGGTTCAACCGCTACCATCAGCAGCGCGTGTGGAACGCGTATTTGGCGCGCGGAGATTTTGCTGAGACGGGTTGGAATTGGAAAATCGCGGGCCGGACGCTGGCGGGCGACGTCGCAATTGAGCTTGCCGAGAAGAGTGGCACCGTCGTGATGCCGGATGGCAAATCGGGGGCGGAGTTCGGAACGTCACTTACGGAGGCAAATAGCCCCCCGCGCTCCGGAGGCCTGCTGGCGGCGCTTCATCTTTGGCAGCGGCTGCTGCTCGTGGGCCCGCGCCGGTTTGGCGAGGTCTATTACCTTGGCGCTCTGCCCTGGACGAGCGACGAGGAACTCTCGGACTGCCTCGTTGCCATTCATGGGGGCGTCGAAACGCGTTTTTATTTTAATCCAGCCAGCGGCGACTTGGTTGGAATCGAAATGCCGTTGGCCGACGATCAGGACCCGTGCGAGATTTATTTCGACGATGTTCGCCCGGTCGACGGGCGTTCTTTGCCCCATCACTGGATTGTCCGACACGGCGACCACGTTTTCGCGGACATACCGATTACGTCGTATGACTGGTCGGAAGAAGCGCATGCAACCAGAGAATGAGGCGCACGTGGCCAACTTGTTGCCAAGATTTCGAGTTATTGCACACGTCCGCGCCGTTGCGCTAGCCGTTGTCTGCCTCATGGCTGTGGCGGATGGCGCGCGGGCCAGCGACGGCGCGGCGTCTTTTGCTGCGGTTGCCCGAGAAGTGCAGCCGAAAGTCGTCAAGCTGTACGGAGCGGGCGGATTTCGCGGTTTGGAAGCGTACCAGAGCGGTTTGCTAATTTCCGCCGACGGCCACGTCCTTACGGTTTGGAGTTACGTGCTGGACGCCGACGAAGTAACCGTCGTGCTTGATGATGGTCGCCGCTATGCGGCCCGGCACGTTGCCGCTGATCCACTCACCGAAATTGCCGTGCTGAAGTTCGACGCGGGCGGTGAGCCGTTGCCGTATTTTGATCTTTCTCAAGCTGCAACGGCGGAACCTGGCTGCCGCGTACTGGCCTTCAGTAACTTGTTTGGCATCGCGACGGGCAATGAGCCGGTGAGCATGTTGCAGGGAGTGGTTTCTTCCGTGGCGCCGCTTGATGCCCGCCGCGGGGCATTTGCCACGAATTATCGCGGAGACGTTTACATCGTTGACGCAGCGGCCAATAACCCAGGCGCCGCGGGCGGCGTTCTTACCGATTCGCAGGGGCGCCTGCTGGGCTTGCTCGGCAAAGAGCTGCGCAGCAGCCTTACGGGCACCTGGCTCAATTATGCGCTGCCCGTGTCCGCATTTGCATCATCCGTCGAGGACATGATCGCGGGTCGATTCACGCCGCCCGAACTGAGCGAAGCGGAGCGACCCGATAAACCGCTGTCGCTGGCGCGGCTGGGCATTGTGTTGGTGCCGGATGTCGTAGTGCGCACGCCGCCTTACTTGGATCGCATCATCCCCGATTCTCCGGCCGCCCGGGCAGGTTTACGGCCCGATGACTTAATCGTAATGATTGACAACCAGGTGACTCCCTCCTGCCGCGACGCAGTCCGCCTCATCGAGCGGCTAGAAAGTGACGCCGGTGTACGCATCGCCGTGCTGCGCGATGAAGAACTCCTCGAATTCGCGCTCAAATCCGATTTGCCAGAATCGGCGGCCGAGGAGGAGAAATGATGGCGAGCGGTTTCCCAGCCCAAAATGTTCAATGCAAAATGCTAAATAAAAAATGCAACATCGTGGGTCTCCGCATTTTGCATTTTGCATTTTTCATTTTGCATTTTGCATTTGCTTCTCAATCAAGGGCTCAGGAACCCGCGTCGCTCGTGGCCCGCGAGGAGGCCGCATTGCGCGCCGCCGCCGAGCGCGTGGCCGATTCGGTCGTCCAGATTCGCACGATTGGCGGTCTGGACACAATCGGACGCACATTGCTGGCCGACGGCCCCACCACCGGGCTGGTGATTTCGGCCGACGGTTACATCGTCTCCAGCGCGTTCAACTTTGTGCAGCAGCCGGCCTCGATCCTCGTTACTTTTGCATCAGGGAAACAAGCCCCGGCGGAGCTTGTGGCAACAGATCACAGCCGAATGCTTGTGCTCCTCAAAGCGGCCGGCGTGAGCGATCTGGCCGTTCCGGAGATTGCGCCGGCAAACGAGATCCGCGTGGGGCAATGGGCCGTCGCCGTGGGGCGCACATTTCGCTCCGATCGCACGAACGTGACTGTTGGAATCGTTAGCGCATTGGACCGAATGTTCGGCAAAGCATTGCAGACAGACGCCGACGTCTCGATGGCGAACTACGGCGGGCCACTTGTGGATATTCGCGGGCGCGTGCTGGGCGTCATCGTGCCGATGGCGCCGCAGGCAACGAGCGAGGTTGCCGGCGTTGAATGGTATGACTCCGGCATCGGATTCGCTGTGCCGCTGGCGACCATTGGCGAGCGGCTGGAGAAGATGAAACAAGGCGACGATCAACATGCCGGAATCCTGGGAATTGGCCTTTTGCCCAAGAATCCCCACGTAGCACCGGCAGAGCTGGCTGCGGTCCGGCCCGATTCACCCGCAGGAAAGGCGGGGCTCAGAAAGGGCGATCGCGTCGTGGAAATTGATGGCAAGCCGATCCGTACTCAGACCGACTTGCGGTTTGCGTTGGGGCCACGCTACGGCGGCGAGAGCGTGAAAGTTGTCTTCGAGCGTGGAAGCGATCGCAGGCAGCGCGAGATCGCCCTAGTCGGCGAGCTGCCGGCATTTCGCCATGCGTTTTTGGGAATTCTTCCGATGCGCCCAGTGAGTCAGACGAAAACGAACCGCAGCGCTGAGCCGAAAAATGGAAATGATACCAAGGCCGAGGAGGAGAAAGCTTCGGCCGAGAAAAACGATGGCGAGAATTCGAAGTCACCAAATGCAAACGACAAGGAATCCCGCAGCGGCCACGGCGGCATTCGCGTCCGAATGGTGTACGCCGGAAGCCCTGCAGAAAAGGCCGGTGTGCAAGCCGGCGATCGGATTGTCAGAATCAATGAAACGGAGGTTGGTTCCATCGGCGAGGCGATCGCTGAGCTCAACAATTCCGCGCCTGGTAGCGAAGTCGTGTTGCAATTGGAGCGCGCCGGAGCCTCGATGGATTTCAAGCTGGTTGCAAGCCGACTGCCAACGAACGTGCCAAGCGAGTTACCAGCAGCGTACGACGTAGGGGACGCGAAAGCAGGCGACGAGCCCACTGCTGCGGCAGACACGGAGTCGCCGGCAACCACGAAGGGAGAAATCAGCGAGCTGAAGCTTCCTGAGTTTCCGCAACAGTGCCAGATCTACATGCCGGCGACGCATGACGATGGTCGCGCACTTGGTCTTTTGCTTTGGTTGCGCGCCCCCGGCAATGCCGATGCGGACGAAGTGATTCGCGACTGGCAGGGAATATGCGATCGTGATGGTCTTATTATCGTCGTTCCGTCGTCGGCCGAAGCAGACCGCTGGGAGCGACCGGAGCTTGAGTACTTGCGCCGCGTTTTGGACCGGGTTGTAAAACAATACAAGATTGACGCGCATCGCGTGGTGACTTACGGAGAAGCGGGTGGCGGAGCGATGGCCTGGCTTCTCGCCATTTCTGGTCGCGATGTCATACGGGGCGTGGCTACATCGGCTGCTCCGCTGCCGCGGCAGATCAAGGTTCCTCCCAACGAGCCGATGCAACGGCTGGCCGTCTTGGCGACGCTTCCGAGCGCGGGCGACGTCGCCGTGCAAATTGGGCAGGGACTGCAGAAATTCTCAGAGGCAGGCTATCCGGTAACGACGCTCGCCAATGTCAACGAAAGCGGGAAGCTGACTTCCTCTGAGCGCGACGAGCTGGCCCGATGGATCGACTCACTCGACCAATTCTAGCGCCGCTGACCGCGCATCCGAGCGCTGGCGATGGCCATGCCGATGGCGAGCAGTAGATAAGTCCCTGGCTCGGGAACGGGAAGTTCGCCTGTAATGGTTAGCAGCGCATTCGCCGTGAACGGGCTAAGCACCGAATCGGGCGCACCTAGCCCGGCGCCCTCATTGATGCCGCCAATATTCATCTTAAACGTGAGGCTACTTGGATCAATTCCATCCGCCAACGTTCCTCCGGTGATAACGTTGAACGACGTTGTAAAAAGAGCGCCATTGGCCCCGGTAGGGCCCAGCGACCCGGCAAGTGTGCTCGCCTTCAAAGATCCGGACAAGAGCAGGGTGTTCGCAGCATCGTAAAGTGAAACCGTTCCGCCGGTGAAATTCTGCAACATTAGCTGATTGGGAAAGACGGTCGCCGAGCCAGCCTTCGTGATGCCGCTGACAGTTACTGATGCGCTCGCTGACGCGATGTCCGGAATCGAATCCAGGAAGCCTTGAAAATCGACGGCCGTGTTATGTTCGCCCGTTGTAGCTGCATTGAGGTCATCAACCGTCGAAAGCAGGTTGGAAGCAAATTTAATATGAGAGGTGGCGCTGTCCGGACTCAATTTGATGATCGTCCCGGCCGGCGCTGTTGCCGCAAAGATGGTAATAACGGCGCCGATTGCGATTGAGCATATGACGCCGCGATATGTCCGAAGCATTAGTCCCCTCCCGTCAGTTGATCAAAGCGTCGGCCGTGCGCGGACCGTTTG
>DATFGJ010000375.1:0-6888 GCA_035249585.1 Lacipirellulaceae bacterium | reverse complement strand
TGACGGCTGACGATGCCGAAGCGATCGGCGAGGAATGTCCCTCCGTTCTGGCCGCATCGCCATTCGTCTGGACAACTGGCCATGTCATCTACGGAAATGTCAACTGGAACCCGGACGAGATGCTGGGGGTCGGGCCCGATTACTTGACAGTCCGCAACTGGCAATTGCGGAGCGGCAATTTCTTTACCGGCCGCGAGATCAGCTCAGCAGATAAGGTCTGCGTGATCGGACAAACCCTGGTGGTGAAACTGTTCCAGACCACCAACCCGATCGGCCAGACTATCCGCGTGAAAAACATCCCATTTCGCGTGATTGGTGTTTTAGTAGCCAAGGGAGCAAATCTCGTCGGACAAGATCAGGACAACATTCTGCTGATGCCATTCACCACCGTGCGCAAGCGGCTGCAAGGGTCGAATTTTAATTCGGTCGACGCCATCTTCGTCTCCGCCCGCCGCACCGATCAGATGACACAGGCGGCCTATGAGATCGACCAATTGCTCTACGAACGCCACCGCATAATGCCGGGAAGTGAGCCGGACTATCAAATCAACAACACCACCGAAATTGCCAATGTGCTTGGCATCATCACGGGCACGATGACACTTTTGCTCTCGGCAATCGCCGCAATCTCGCTGCTGGTGGGTGGCGTGGGCGTGATGAACATTATGCTCGTGTCGGTAACGGAGCGAACTCGAGAAATAGGAATTCGCATGGCGGTGGGAGCTCGCGGCAAGGACATCATGCGGCAGTTCCTTGTCGAATCGGTGATGCTCTCGTCGATCGGCGGACTCGTCGGGGTCCTTTTGGGAATAGCCGCCTCGGTTGGCATCACCAAAGCCATCAACTCGTTTTCGAACGGCACTGAGTGGCCCGTCGTGGTTTCCTTCCAAGCCGCGGTCGTGGCGATGTTGTTTGCGGCCGCAGTCGGGATCTTCTTTGGCTTCTATCCGGCCAGGCGCGCGAGCCGGTTGGATCCAATCGAAGCCCTGCGCTACGAATAGACGGTTCGGCACGGCGAGTTAATCCGTAGCGATCTCTATTGCGGCGGCAGTGTCGGCAATGGAATTGTGCCCGGAATGCTAGACTCCGGCACTGGCGGCAGCCGCAGCGGAGGCAACTCTTCGACGTCGATCGGCCGCCGCTCACGCAGTTGTTGAAGCGGGTCCTCCAGCTCGAAGAAATCCTCAGCAGGCTCCGTCGCCGCCGGGTAGACCGCGTCGTTTTCGGTCGGGCGCATCGCCCTTGGATAGCAAACGTCAGGGAACAATCGACCCAGAGGCCCGATCGAGCCGTAGCGTTCTTCGAAGAATCGAATGCCGTGCGTTTCCAGAATCGTGCCCGTTTCGCGCTGCAGTCTGGCAAGCTCTGTGTTGTATTGGGTCAGCGCCTGGGCTTCGGAGCTGACGGCGTTTCCCCAATCGACGATCGCCTGTAGGACGTTGATGTACGGGTTGACGCCGAGCCGATACCGGCCCATCTGGGCGGTCAGGTTCTCGTGGGCTGCATCCCGCGTCTCGCGAAACGCCAGATATTGCTCGTAGAACTGGTCGAGATTGCGGACGTTCAGCGCGACCGAGTACATGGCGTTGTGCAGGCCCTGCTCGAGATTCGCCCGATCGCGCGCGATGAGAAGCTCTTGCTGCCGAATCTGGGCCCGCCCTTGCCGCAGTCCGAGCGGCACGGAAAAGTTTACGCCGAGCGTCCAGTCCGTCGAGCGGCTTAGCGGCGAAGAAATGCCCTCGCCGTTGGGCATCGTGCCTTCCAGCCCGTTCCAGCGATAAAACGAGACCGCATCGACTCGCGGCAAGGCCTGATTGCGGGCTTGCAGCAGGAGTTGCTGGTCGGCTTCCAGAATCAGCTTCAGCTCGATGATGTCGGGCCGATATTCTTCGGCAAGGTTAACGACCAGATTCCAATCCACTTCCAAGCGGTCGCTGGACGGCGGCGAGATGGGAGTAATGCGAACTGGATCGTGAAGCGGCAGGCCAAGGATGTTTCGCAGCGTAGCTTCCTGTTGAAGCACGTTCGCCTTGGCTTCAACGAGCGCAGCGCGAAAATTGGCTAGCGCGAGCCGCGTCTGCGCGGCCTCGGCCCCGCTGATTTCTTGAACTCTTTCTCGCGCTTCTGCCTGGCTGTATGCAAATTCAGCCTGAGCGACCTGCTGCTCCCGCGCCCACAGATCGGTGCGAGCGAACACAAGCGTCCAATAGGCCTCGATTACGCCGCGGACCATGTCCTGCACGCTGTCTTTAAATTGAAAATACGATCGCTCCGTGTCGATCCGCGCAACGACAATTGGCACCAGGTTGGCCGCGATGCCGCCGCCTTGCAACAGCGGCTGCGTATAGCTGAGGTCGAGTGACGTGCGATTCTCCGGATTAAGAGGAAACACGCCCGGTTGCCGGCGGGTCGTGATGTCGCTTACGCCAAAATTGAATTCGCCGCCCGTGGCTGTCGTCTTCATCAGATCGAACTGCATGTCGTAATCGTCGACGCGCGTGCCACCGATAATGGTTTCCATGGGATCGAGCGGGTCGAAGAAAGCAAGCGGCGTTTCCGTGCGATCCCAGGAATTCGTAACGCTGACGGTCGGATCAAATCGGGCACGTGCCTCGTCGATCGTGGTATTCGTGATGGCGGCGTCGTAGATCGTTCGGCCGCTGGAAACGGCCGTCACGCCGGCCAGCACGCGCACTACTTCCGAATTCACAAGTGCGGTGCGGATCGCCTCGTCCAGCGAAAGATCGCTCGGAACAACGTCGAGGCGCGGGTTCGACACGGTGGGCGGCGGGGGAGTCACGGGCACCGGTGCGCGCGGCAGCTCGCTGGGATGCCGCACCTGGATTCGCCGCTGTTCCGGCACGAGAGCATGCCACGCTGACTGCCCATCGGCCGCACCAGCCGGCAGCGTCATCGCCGCCAGTGCAGCTAGCAACGTCAAACTGGCCTTGCGCGGCATCCCCATATCGGTTGACTTCGACGACCGGCGGTCGCCGTTGCCAATCATTCGGAAAATGCCGTTTTATCTTCGCATGCTGATGGAACGGATTCGTGCGAATGTAGCGATTGTAGGGCCTGCGAAAAGTCGGTCGTGTCGGCGACGACCTCTCCGTCGCGAAGCACGATCGTGCGGTCGGCGTTTTGAGCGACGTCCTGATCGTGAGTCACCAGGATTACGGTGATCCCTTGTTCCGCGTTCAGCTGGCGAAACAGCGCGATCACCTCCTGACTGGTTCGCGAATCGAGATTGCCGGTGGGTTCGTCTGCCAGCAGGATCGACGGCTGGTTCACCAAAGCCCGGGCAATTGCCACGCGTTGTTGCTGACCGCCGGATAGCTGACTCGTGTGGTGGTCAAGTCGGTCGCCTAATCCAACACGCTGGAGCTGTTCGACGGCCCGCTTGTGGCGCTCGCGAGCCGAGACATTCTTTGCATACAAGAGCGGCACCTCGACGTTCTCGAGTGCCGAAGTCCGGTTAAGCAGATTGAAGTTTTGAAAGACAAACCCGATCTGCCGGTTCCGGATGCGAGCCCGCTCGTCGCGCGACATGCTGACGATCTCTTCGCCATCAAGCAAATAGCTGCCGCTAGTCGGGCGATCCAGGCATCCGAGGGTGTTCATCAACGTCGATTTGCCGGATCCCGATGGGCCAACCAGGGCCACGTACTCACCACGCTGAATGTCCAGTGAGATCGGCTTCAGAGCTTCCACCTTCACCTGGCCGAGATCATACACCCGGGCGACCTCGCGAAGTTGCATCAGCGGGCTGGTGGTTTCGTCGCCATGGCGCTTGTCGTAACGAAGCATTCAGTTTCACTCAACCTATTAAATGCTGCGCTGCAAATGGGCCGAGGGCGCCCAACGGAAACCCGGACTCCTCCGCAAAATGCTTGCACCAGGGATCTTTCGCTGCGCATACATCAATAAGTGCTTTCGCAAAGCGGCTCTTTTTTGAACCAGTCTCGAGAGTGTTATTCTAAACACACTCAATACTCCTATGGAATCTCAGAGAGTTCGGTCGGCGATCCGGCGTCCCATCTTACAGGCAAGTCGCGACCAGCCCTCCTTCGAAGCTCCAATGCGGATTCTGGTCGGAGCGGCCGGTTCAAAACCGGGCGAGAATACGCGCCTGTCGCAATAGTTGCCGCAGCCGGGCCTCCCAGTACACTAAATAATACCGTTGTGCGTGATACGATCCGCGTCGTGGATATCCGCGGTTGACTTGTCGTCGGGCAAGCCTGGATTGCCGCCCGTTTGTCTCGTCCGCTGTATGCTCGTGTCCGTCCGAAAGCGGACTCCGCCCTAATTTTTTGGCCAGATGGCAAAGCGTGAAACAGGTTCGTCGCCGTTAGCTGGACTCGTGGAAGGTTCGAGCGAACCGGGAAACGCGCATTCTGTAACGGTCGCGACGGATCGCGCTCCGGGCTGGAAGCAAAAAATAGCTCAACGGCTGCAGACGTTCACTGCGAGGTGTCACGGGGCGACACAACGTTACGCAAAAACGCTTCGCGAGCTTCTTAGCTGGCTGACGAGTCTGGCGATGCATCTCCTGGTGATCCTGCTCCTGGCGATTTGGACCATGCATTTGCCCTCGCAAACGCCCCGTCTTTTGAGTTTGAATTCCAGCGATGACGAGGTGCAGCTTAACGACGAGCCGCTCGAGTTTGAAGTTGCAACACCTGAGCTCCTCGACTCGACCGATACGATCGAGGCTCTTCCAAGCCAGCTCCTTGTCGATGTTCCAGTCGAAGCAGTCGCTCCAATGCCAACACCTGCTGCTGCGCCAGTTCTTTTTGGCGAGGAGATTACGCTGCTCGATGCTATGGGCGGCTCGGGCAGCAGCGACGGCGGTACGCTGGAAGGCCGACGCGGGGGGATGCGCGGCCAGCTGCTCCATCGCGGCGGCGGCAGCGCGGCAAGCGAAAGGTCCGTGGCCCTGGCGCTGGACTGGCTGGCCAGGCATCAGCATCCCGAGGGATATTGGAGCTTCGACCATCAACTGGGCGAGTGCCAGGGTCAATGCGATCAGCCGGGAAGCCTGCAGACGTCGTTGATGGGTGCCACGGGGCTTGCACTGCTGCCGTATCTGGGCGCGGGTAACACTCACCGCGATGGCGCCCACCGAGCCGTCGTGAAGCGAGGCGTCGCGGCGCTAGTTAAAATGATGCAGGTCACGCCCAATGGCGGCTCCTTTTATGACGGCGGCCAGATGTATTCGCACGGCATTGCCACCATGGCGCTATGCGAGGCTTACGCGATGACGCGCGACCGATCGCTGCGTCGCCCGGCTCAGATGGCCGTGAACTTCACGTGCTACGCGCAGGATCCGCGTGGAGGCGGCTGGCGGTACGAGCCACATCAGCCGGGCGACACGTCAGTCCTCGGTTGGCAGTTGGGTGCGCTCAAGAGTGCCGATCTGGCCCGCTTGGAGGTGCCAGGACTCGTTGTCGCCCGCGCTGGCTACTTCCTGGACACGGCCCAAGTCGAGGATGGACAGCAGTACGTCTATGAACCGACCGAAAAGGAGCGGCGAACGACGAACGCCACTTCAGCCATCGGGTTGCTATGCCGTATGTATCTCGGCGCTCAGCGCGGCAATCCGATCTTGAAGAAAGGCGTCGAGCGCATCGTCGCTACCGGGCCGTCGGACAACGACGTGTACTACAATTTCTACGCGACGCAGCTGGTGTTCCAATTCAGCGATGGAAAAGGAGAGTTGTGGAAGAAGTGGAACACGGCGATGCGAGACAAGCTCATCGCTTCGCAGGACGAGCGCGGGCACGCCGAAGGGAGCTGGGCGCCGAAGGACGGCGACCACGGCAAGGCAAAGGGAGGTCGGCTCTACGCGACGGCGCTGAATTGCATGACGCTGGAAGTGTATTATCGTCTGATGCCGATCTATCAGGAGAAGGCGGTGAAAGAGGAGTTCAAGGCAGACGATTGAGCCCATTGGTGCTGGGTATCGGCCATTACCCGGCTCGCGCGAAGGCAAAAGAGAAAGATTCGGCGCTCGACCGGCCTCGGGGGACTTCAAATCCCCCGAGACCGGTGTCGCGATCGGCACCTTAACCCTGAATGACGACGTTGTCACCGGAGCCGCCGTCGAGGACATCGATGCCGGGGCCGCCGAGCAGGACGTCATCGCCGTTGCCGCCTAGCAGCGTGTCGTTCCCTTCGCCCCCGATCAGGATATCGTCATCGTCACCGCCGTCGGCCGTAAGCTGGATGCCGCTCGCGGCCAGGCCCGAAGCTTCGACCACATCATCACCGGCCAGGGCGTTGATCGTGAGCCGATCGTTCGCCGACTCGGCACCCGTGATATTGACCTGCGCAGCCAGGCCAAGCACGGATGTGCCGCTCGCGTCGCCGACCACCAGCGCCACATCATCATTGTTTGTGCCGAAGACATTCACGTTGTCCGCTTGGCCATCGCCGACGCCGCTACCCGGCGTGGACTCGAGATTGAGATTGATCTCGGTGACATCGGTACCGCTAAGGTCGTTGACAACGATCCTGTCGGCTCCGCCGCGGGCAGTGAAATCGATGTCCTCGACGTCGTCGAGGTCCATGACGACGTTGGCCACGTCGCGGAAGAAGAGGACCCGGCCGCCATTGGCCGCAATGTCGATGTTCTCGGCAACATTGGCGCCGTTGAAGAGCATCGTGTCGAAACCGGTCTGGCCTTCGAGCGTGTCGTTGTCATCGCCCGGGTTCCAGACGAACGTGTCGTCGCCGGCGCCCATCAGAGCCGTGTCGTCGCCGTCACCGCCATTGATCAGGTCATCGCCTTCGCTGCCGAGGAAAACATCGTTGCCAAGGCCGCCGTTCATCGTAAGCTGAATTCCGTCGGCCTCCAGCGATGTGGCGTCGACCGTGTCGCCGCCGCCG
>DATFGJ010000374.1:0-12232 GCA_035249585.1 Lacipirellulaceae bacterium | reverse complement strand
CATCAGTTGACGTCAGCAAGTCATAGTGCTGGGCATCGCGGCCAGCGTCGTTCCAACCACCGTACACGACGATGGACGACAGGTCATAAGGGCCACCCAGGGCATAAACCACAAACTGGCCGGAGCCGCCTCCGTCGCCGGCCGTGGCATATGCGGAGTGGTTGCTGTCTGCGGCCTGGGTTCCGTAAAACGTGGCCACAGATCCATTTGTTAATGCCACCAGGCCGGCAGAATCCTCGACTTGAAAGTTGCCAGCGCTATCGATGGGCAACATACCCTGGAGGATATCCGTAGACGACGGTCCGCCGGCGGGAAACACCGGGTTATATGGATCGCCCGGACTGGCGCCAGGCGGGGCCTTGTCGGTCTCCACGCTTGAAACGACCGCGGCACGAGCCGAGCCCGTAAGGCACACGACGCAAGCCGCGACCAATACACATCGCCAGATCATTAGTCACGCTCCTCCCCAGAATCAAAACACGGTGAAACAAAAAATACTATGCGTCAAGCACCTGCTCGGGCCGCCCTTTTCCGCGGTACATGACCATTAGGCATGTTGCCAAAAACATCAACACACAGCCTGCTGGCTCCGGGACGGCGGCCCCTGAAAGCACCGATCCAGAGCCGGCCGTCCTGCCAAAATTGGTGCGCCACGTGGTGTACGCGGCGGGCGTACCAATCGTCTTTCTCCACACAACATAGTCGGCCGCATTGACCGCGCCGTCGTTGTTGTAGTCGCCGTCCAAGACGCCCAGCGTGCGATAAACAACCTCACCCCGGCGGAACTCCGTGTCGTCCGGAAAAAGGTATTCGAAGATCAAATCCTGTGTGCCGCCGGCCGCCGCGGTCTTAAACAGCGAACCCATGTTAAAGCTCAACCCACCCGTAAACACGGCTTCGCCGCTCGGCTTGAGTTCGGCCAGTTGATTTACCGTGGGATTGGATTCGCGCCAGTCGCCGCCCGCTGCATTCTGATCATCGAGGCTACTCCAGTTGCCATTTGCCGGCAGCAGCGAGCCGGAGGCGGACGAGATCTTGTAGCCATCGATGCCGGCGCTGAGGGTCGATTGATTCTCAAGCCGCGCTGCGCCCGTGGCAGGATCGACAGCCAGCACCAAATTGTTGAAGCGCTTGTCGCCGGTGTAATTCACCAATCCTTGAACCACGCTGCCGTCGGTCTGGTAGTATTCGAACTGGATATCCTCCAACTCGGTGCCAAATTCCTGAGCGACTGGAGTCCGGAAAACATTTCCGAGCGCTCGTGGGAGGGCCGAGGTGATGGCCGTCGAGCCGGTCGGCTTGAGCTCGGCAAGTTCCGTCGCGGCTCCCCCTTGGGGCGACTCGCGCCAGTCGCTCACGCCCTGGTCCTGCAGACTCGTCCAGTTGCCTGGCACCAAGCCGCCGAGCGGCGAATTAATCTTATAGCCGTCGATGCTCACGGCCGCCGGCCCCGTATTGATCGATACGGCGCCGGAATTCCGATTCACATTAAGCACGAGCAATTGATCAACGGCCAGGCGCCCAAACTGGCCATTGACACTGGACGGATCGTCAACAGCTTCGAATCGATAAACCTGCCCGAAGGGTAGCGCCGGCGCCGCCGAAGTATCAATCGTGGCAAACGCGCCGGCAAACGAGGGTGCATCGATCAGATTCCAGCTATTGCCAAACGCCGGCGTCACGCCAGGGCCGAATTCGACGCGCAGCGTACCGGCAAGCGTAGACAAATTAGCGGATTTGAGCGCCGAGTGCGTCGGGCCGGTGATTTGTGCAACGAAGGTATTCGCCGGTTGCAACACAAGCGTTTGCGTGGAGAAGTTCACATTTGGGCCAATCACGCGCAGATTTCGTCCAAAGGTTGCGCCAAACTCGGTGGTCACTGTCGCCGCGCCGGCAGTCGTGCCTCCCAAGGTAACGCTGCTGGCGGTTTCCCCGCCAACGGTCAACGTGCGGGCACTTAAGCTGCCGCCGGGCTGCACGACGAGATGGCCGGTACCCGCCCTGCCTACCTCAACGGCCGCGTTGGTCGCGTTGCCCGCGGTGATCGCAACAGTCAAGCTTCCGCCGTTCGCGATGTTCAGTGTGCCCGACTGGCCGGCCAGCTCGCCGAGAACGACCTGCCCAGGCTGACTACTGACGGATGAGCTTACCGTCGCGGTGCCGCCATTACTGACATTGGCGAGCTCGTCAAAGGCAGTATCCGGTAGGTTTCCCGTGTCCCAATTGCCGGGTACGTCCCAATTTCCACTCGGTACGTTCCAATTCACTACGTTTTGCGCGTAAGCACTTTGGGCGCACGCAGCGACAAGGAGCAGCGCAATCGTTTCAGGAATTCGCAGTCGCAAGATCATGGTAGGCGTCCCTCTTTGAATATTTCATGTCGCGAAGAAAAATGAGAGGCGGACGCCTTTAACGTTGACGACGCGAAACGCAAACGATGCTCGCAAGCGCCAGTCCCAACAGCGCCAGCAGCGACGGCTCTGGAACGAGAAAGTCTCCAGCCTGCGCGGCTACGGCAGGACCCACCGCGTTCTTCCACAGACGAAAATCACGCTGGTCGACAATGTTGTCGACGAACACGTCTCCGTCCAAACCGGGCGCCGAGGGGACCTTCGAGAAGTTATTGCTGATCACGATAAAATCGTTGATGTTCACGCTGCCGTCGCGATTTGCATCGCCTGGCATGAATTGCTGCGCTCCAAAAACGTCGATCTCGGTATATCCGGTGTAGCCATTCTCGACGCCCAGAAACTCCAGCCGCACGTGGGTCACTCCGGTGGCCAAATTGGGCAGTGAATCTTCGGTGAACGCCACGCGATTCGATACTGGCGTAATGTGGGTACCTTGAACGCCCGGGTTGATATCGATCGTGCCGAGAAAATCGAAAGTGCTGCCGGCATCGTCCGATGTCAGGATGTTGTAATGCTGCTGATCGCGCCCGGCATCGTTCCATCCGCCGTAGACAACGATCGACGATAGGTTGTAGATGCCGGACAAGGCATACGTGACCGATTCGTTAACGCCCCCGGTTGCGTACGCGGCATGAATACTTTCGGCAGTTTGATTGCCGTAGAAGGTCGACACCGATCCATTGGTCAGGGCGGCGACTCCCGTGGAGTTTTCGCGAGTAAAGTTGCCTACCGACGCCGACGGGAGCAAGCCATTCAAAATGTCCGTCGACGAAGGACCGCCCGATGGAAATATCGGCGTATATGCACCGGTGCCGCCCGAAGGGGCAATATCGGTCTCGACGCTGGTGACAACGGCGCCTTGGGCAGCGCCAATTACGCACAGCGCAATTATCGCGACGTAGAGGACCTTGTACGGCGGTGCATTGAACTGCGGCATTGTGAGTTTTCCTCCCGGTGAAAACGTAAACAGTCACACTCAGTTGAAATAATTTATGCGGACATGGGATTGCTAAATCGGAACCTACGTCATTTTGTTTTCAAGTCGAAATCGCCTTGGGTTTCGCCAGGCTTCACATCGATCGTGAGCTCGGTTTCATCGTTGAACTTGGCAGGCAACGACTCCTCCATCGTGGGCTGAACGGGGCTGTCAGGCGTGTTGTAAAGCTTGCGCTGGCCCACAACCCTGGGAACGCGAATAGCGACCATCGACTGGCCGATGGGAACGTCGACCGAGTATTTGCCGTCGACGATTTCTCCTCCAGCCGTCGGAGCTGCGCCATCGACTGGTGTAAACGCGATTGCGCCGGACGCCGGCGGAGTGCCGTTCACGGTCACCGTACCGTGTACTCGACTTCGGCCGGCAATGCCCTTGTCACAACCGGCGACTGCCACGAACAAGCATAATACGGCGGCCCACCAATGACGGTGGCCGCCGAGTGACCCCAACCAGCAACCGTGTTGACCACTCATTCTTATCCCTCGGTCGGTCAATTGCTGATGGCCTCTTCGCCATTCATAGTTCCCAGCGCCTTCCAGGCATTGAGTGCAATTTCGCTGGTGTAAAAGTCAACCGACCCATCGCACAATAACGCATTTACTCCGCCCGCGTGACGGCTGCGGGCAGCGTTCTTCTGCCTTTCAAACGCACCGGCGATTGCCGGCATGGCCGGGTCGCCCGTATTTTGAAACCAGCCGTTGGCAATGACGTCGGCCACGGACGAATTCGGAGTATCGATCGTGTGAAAGCGAAAAACTCCTTCGTTGTTCTGAATATCGCCGCGCCAGTCGTTGTCTTCCGGACTATGGGCTTTGAGGTATTCGGACATCATCAACGTTTTCGCGGTCCCGTCGGTAATGTCATTAAAAGAAACCTTTCGAGGAGTCGTTGTTCGGCCGTCGACGTGCGAAAATGGCGCGATACCCTGAAGGTCCCTATCTCGAACCACTCTGGCAAACTCGGTCACTCCCCAGTTCACCACATAGTTGCCCCTGCGTCGCTGGTAGGTGCCTACAACTTGATCCGAACCCTGGTCGCTGGGACAGTAGTACAGCGCGACGTACTTGCCGCCTAGTCCGTTGAGAGTTCCCGGGATCGTGACTGGCGGGACATAGAAATCGATCTTGAGATCATTCGCCTGGGAAAGACTGGTCTCCTCGATATACGGCCACACGTGCATAACCCATGATTGCCGGGGCGTGAAAAGACACCCGTATGGGAGCCGTTTATGGTCGTTATGATACATCTGCATCGACAAGCCCCACTGCTTGAGGTGGTTGACGCATTGAGTTCGTCGAGCGGCTTCGCGGGCTGCCTGGATTGCCGGCAGCAACAGCGCAACCAGAATGCCGATAATCGCGATCACGACGAGCAGTTCGACAAGCGTAAACGCGTCGCGTTTCCGCATGCTCGCTGCCCCGAGCCTGTCGTGGGGCAATTCCACCAGCGTTAAACCCCGCGGTTGTCCTTCGGCATGCGTACTCATAGCGTTTCGCTTTCCTTGCTACGAGGAGACAATCACGAACAGCGAGCGCGCAGCACACCCCGATTGCCTGTCCCACTTGCTCCGCCGCGACACCGCCGGACATGATACAGCGGCGCAAATCCAAAACGCAAGCTTTTCCGGCATGAATCGCAGAAAGGGCGCCATTTACAACGAGATTTCCGCCCAAGATTTTCACGCATCGGAAGATTGCCCATGTGCAGGCTGAGACGCATCGGAAGGCGCCCTCATTCAAGAATGCCGCGTTCGGCAAGTAGCACGTAAGCAATCCGCCGAGCCCTAGGTCGGCAGTCGATGAGACCTTGTTTGCACGGTGGCGGTTCGCACGGAGCAGTCGATTCTCCAACTCTTGATCTAAATCACGTCCTAGTCTGTGGCAACGATCCGGCGAGGGCGGCAGGCATAACCAAGGCGATGAATATGCGGCAACGGTCCATGGCTCGTCCTCTTTCGCTGGAAAGCTGATATACTGACGGCAAGCGCGTCGCATTGATTTCATTCGAGTGCTTCCTCGATTGCAATTGTGCTGATCGAAACCGCCCCTCGGTCATGAGCTCGGGGCCGAATGGCAAGCGAGGGCTCGCGTCGACTCGCACAAGCGCTGGTCGATTTGCGACCAAGGACGAATTTCGGACCAATGTTCCAAAAAGTTTGGCGAATACCATCGGGAAGCGTCGTACCACGGCTCGTTTTTGAGGTCAGTCGCATGTCGCTCATTACGTTTGGCTCGCGTCGTTGGCGCTCGAGTTTCTTGGTGGTGTGTCTGGTCGTATGCGTGGGTGGACGAGCGGCAGCTGATACGCCGCCCGCTATGCCGGCGGTTTTTCCGGCCGGCGCAATCGCTTTCGCGGAAGTCAACGGACTGGATGCGAAGCTGCAGCAATTTCGCAGTTCGGAAGTCCTCGCGGTCTGGCTCGAATCGCCGCAATATGAGCGTTACTTGGCGTCGCCCGATTATCGCCGGCTTGAGGCGGTGCTGCAGATTGCCGAGCGTCAGCTTGGCTGGGATGCCTGGACCATGGTCACGAAGCTTTTGGGCGGCACCGTGAGCGTCGGCGTTTATCCGAAAGAAGGCAGCCAGCGGCCCGACCTGCTCGCGATCATTCGCCCTTCCGAGGCGCAAGCACTGTCCGATTTGCGCAAGCAGCTCGATCCGCTGCTGGTTTTGGCCGAAGAGCAGATTCGCCGCACCGAATCGGTCGGCGGAATCGAGACGCTGGCGCTTCCGAAGGACGCGGCATTCATCGCCTGGAAAAGCCAGTGGCTGGCGATTTCAACCAGCCGTGCTCTCTTGGATCAGGCGCTCGAGCGGCTAAGCGGTATAGGAGACGACGAGAAAGGCGCCGCGCTGGATGACGATGAATCCTATCAGAAGATGGCAAAGTCCATCGCGTGGGAGCAGCCAGAAGATGGCAGCAAAAGCGTGCGAATTCTTCGCGCATACGTCAATACAGCGCTCTTGAACAAGGCAAGTGGCGGCAAGCCGATTCCGGAGAAACTAGACAATGCACTTGGCTCCCTGCTATTCGGCGACATGGTACAGTCGCTCAGAACGAGCCCGTTCGCCGCCGCGACCGTGGACATTTCCGATGACGGGCTCACGCTCACTGCTTCACTGGCCCGCAATGCGGGAGAGGCCAATGACGCTTACCAAGCCTTTGTCCCGGTCGACGGGCGTGGCGTGTCGCCGCCGCCGCGCCTGCCCGATTTGATCGGCGCATTCACGATTTACCGCGACTTCACGCACTGGTACACGCACCGCGATGATTTGCTGCAGGAACAGATTTTGCCCGGCTTCGACAAATTCGAGACGGGCCTGGCCAACATCCTGCCCGGCAGCGATTTCGGCGAAGATGTGCTGCCGCTCATTGGAAAGCGGATCACCTTCGTGGCCGCGCCGCAGGATTATTCGCATCTCGACGGCGAGCCGGGCGTGAAACTGCCCGGCATGGCGCTGCTTGTGGAACTCGCCAAACCGGATGAGGCGACCACGGTCCTGCAGCTCTTCTTCCAGACACTCGCCGCTGTTCTGAACCTCGAAGCAGGCCAGCAAGGTCGCCAACCCTGGGTTGTCACATCGGAGACGTACCGCGACGTCCAAGTCTCGTACGCGCGCTACTTGCACAAGCCGTCGGGGAAGGATCTGGGGATCGTTTACAATTTTTTGCCATCATCCGCCCGAGTGGGCGACCAGTTCATCATTAGCTCCTCATTGCCATTGTGCAAACAGCTTATCGACGCATTGCGTGACGGTAGCAACGCACCCATTGAAAATACCGGGCCGCAAACCCTGCGCGGGGAGCTGCACTTCGACGCGCTGGCCGGGTTAATCGAATCAGACGCCAACTTCTTCGTCGGCCGCATGCAGCAGGAAGGTCGAACCGCCGAGGAGGCGCGGGACGAATTCGCCGCCATCGTCGATTTGCTGCGCCAATTCGATTCGCTCGAGGCCTCAACCGAGTTGCAGCCCGACGTCTTCAAACTCGAGATCGAAGGGAATTGGAAATGACTTCGGCCTTGGAGAGCCCATTGTCGCCGTGTGACTTCAACAGTCACGGATGGACTCGGCGGGACGCCGCCCATCTGGTGCGGCGGACGGCGTTCGGGGCCTCGCACAAGGACATTCGCCAAGCGCTTGACGACGGTCCAGAAGCGACGATCAAGCGGCTTCTGGACACACAAGCGGAATCCGCCGACTTTATGGCGCGCGATGCCGCGCTTCACCGCGTCGCGCTGGACTCGGCCGATATTGGGGATCTCCGCGCCTGGTGGGCGAACCGGATGCTCTACTCGGCCAATCCGCTGGCCGAAAAGATGGCGCTCTTTTGGCACGGGCACTTTGCGACATCCAACGCAAAAGTGCGATCCGTGCGGCAAATGGAAGCTCAGAACGCACTCTTTCGCCGGCACGCGCTGGGCAGCTTTCGCGAGCTGCTCTCGGATGTGGCGCGCGATGTCGCCATGCTCGTCTGGCTCGACGGGAACGCGAACCGCCGCCGGCAGCCCAACGAAAACTTCGCCCGCGAGCTGTTTGAGCTTTTCTCTCTGGGCGTGGGCAACTACTCGGAGCGCGATATCAAGGAAGCCGCCCGCGCGTTCAGCGGTTGGCACGTTCGCAAGGGCGAGTTTTGGTACAACTCCCTGCAGCACGACACCGGCGACAAAACCGTCTTCGGCGAAACGGACAACTTCGACGGCGGCGACATCGTCGAACTTAGCCTGAAGCAAGACGCGGCGCCGCGCTACCTGGCAAAGAAGCTGCTGCAGTTCTTCGTGACGCCGTCGCCGCCGGACGATGCGGTTGCGGAGCTGGCCGCGTGCATCCGCAAGAATGATTTCGCCATGCGGCCCGTGCTACAAACGTTGTTCTCCAGCGCGATCTTCTTCGCATCGGGCAGCCGGCATACGATCATCAAGAGCCCGGCGGATTTTGTACTCGGCACGCAGAGGACATTGGAGGCGCGGGTCAACCTGCGCGAGTCGGTCCGCTTGATGGCGCAGTTGGGTCAATCGCTGTTCGAGCCACCAACGGTCGAAGGCTGGAAAGGTGGCCGAACCTGGATTAATTCGGCAACGATGCTGGGCCGGGCGAACTTTGCAGCCGAATTGACGATGGGAAATCGCTTTGGCCAGATTGCGGACCCGGCAGAAGTCGCCGCACAGTTTGGCTGGCACGACTCGCATGATGCCGTCCACTACTACGTTGAGTTGTTACTGTCGCGCGACGCCCCTTTGGCTCGCGACGCGATCGAGAAGTATTTGGCGCAGGCGACCGGGCCGCTTGGCCGGCGATTGCGCGGTGTCGTGCATTTGCTATTGACGTTGCCGGAGTTCAATTTGGTCTAATCAAGGCCGCGGTCACGCGAGTGATCCGAAAAAGGTGTTTCGATCATGTTAATCACACGCCGTAACTTCCTTCGTGGTTCAACCGCTGCCGGCATCGTGTCGCTGGCTGGAATGCCGCCCGAATTCCTCCGCCGTGCGGCTCTCGCGAATGAGGCGCGTTCGAACCATTCGGGCGGACGAATCCTGGTGATCCTCGAGCTCGAGGGCGGCAACGACGGCCTGAACACCGTCGTTCCCTATGCCGACGATGAGTATTACAAAGCTCGCCCGGGCATCGCCGTCGCCCGCGAATCCGTGCTGCGTTTGAACGATAGCCTAGGTTTTCATCCGCAACTAGTCGGCCTTCGCGAATTGTTTGACGACGGCATGCTCGCGATCGTCCAGGGCGTCGGATATCCACAGCAGGACCGGTCGCACTTTCGCTCGATGGACATCTGGCAATCCGCGTCGCTCGAGTCGGCCGCGCCCGATCGGGGCTGGCTCGGACGAGCTCTCGATCATGCGGCCGATCCGCAGGCGCCCGATGCCCCGGCGCTGGCCGTGGGACTGCAGCGCTTGCCACTGGCGCTAACGGCCGCAAACGTCAACGTTCCCACGATCGCGGACATCGACGGCTTCCGGCTGAATGCGGGCGGCGATGACGAGGCCGGCCAGAAACGGCGCGACCTCATGCGCGAGCTGGCAGAGCCGGCCTCCGGCAGCAGCGGCGAGTCGCTATTTCTCGAGCGAGCCGCCGCTACAGCTTATCGAACGGCCGAGCGACTCGGCGAGGTCACTCGCGACTACCAGCCGGCGGCGCCCTACCCCGCCACGCAGCTCGCGAACAACTTCAAGTTGATTGCTCAAATGATCGCTGGCGAGCTAGGCACGCGCATCTTTTTCGTGTCGCTGGGCGGCTTCGATACGCACTCGCAGCAGGCCGGCGCCCACCAGGCCTTGTTGGGCGAGTTGTCGGCGGCGGTAAAGTCGTTTTACGATGATCTAAAAGGGCACGGGCTCGATGAACGCGTGGTACTCGCGACGTACTCCGAATTTGGACGGCGTGTGAAAGAAAACGGCAGCCTCGGGACGGATCATGGCGCGGCCTCGCAAATGTTTATCGTCACTTCCGGCAAGGGAGGCCTGTACGGCGATCATCCTCCTCTCACGGACTTGGACGAAGGCGATCTCAAGTTCCACACCGACTTCCGCTCGGTCTATGCGACACTTTTGGAAAAATGGCTCGGCTACGCCTCCGAACCGGTTCTCGGGTCGCAGTTCGCCATGATGGATTTTGTCTGATCGGAGACCCTCTCCCTTCGGGAGAGGGTAGGGTGAGGCCGCCTCGGTTACTGCTGATTCACCCTCACCCCGGCCCTCTCCCCGAGGGAGAGGGAGGAAAAGTTGAGCGCCCATGTCGAGCAATGCTTCGCAATCCGGCTTCACGCGAAGACAGTTGTTGCGCGGGCTGGCAGCCGCAGGTGTGGGTAACTTGCTGCCTTCGGCTCGCGCAACGGGAGCCGCCCCGGCCGCCAATCTAATCGTCGAAGAAAACCAGCGTCCCGGCACGCGCGATTGGATGCTTGGCGAGACACGGATTGAACCGGCCTCGCGCTACCGTTGCCCGTGGATCGAAGGGTATTGCTCCCAGCGCAGCGTCCGCGTGGGCGACACAATTACGTTTCACGTCAGCACCAACCCGCTCTCGCGATTTACGCTCAATATCTTTCGCAGTGGATATTACGGCGGAACGGGCGGTCGGCTCGTCAAGCAGTTGGGCGAACTTTCGGGACGAGTTCAACCTGAGCCGCCAACCGGACCAAAACGACTGCGCAAGTGCGAATGGGAGGTCTGTGCCGAACTGCAAATTCCACACGATTGGACGAGCGGTGTTTATCTGGGCAAGCTCACGGCCCTCGCCAGCGGCCTGGAAAGTTATCTCATATTCATTGTCCGCGACGACCGCCGTGCGGACTTTCTATTCCAGTGCAGTGATAACACGTGGCAGGCCTACAATCGGTGGCCGACTCAGTTCTCGCTTTATGACAACGGCGAGCACGAATGGTATTGGGGCGGCGGCGTGCAGGTCGATTTCCATCGGCCGTACGGAAAATACTGCCAAATCCTTGATGCCCCGTTATCCTTGGGCTCCGGCGAATGGCTGCTGTGGGAGTTTCCACTTGCCTATTGGATGGAGTCGCTCGGCTACGACGTGACGTACATCTCCAATCTCGACACGCACCGCGACGCCGACGGCTTGCGCCGCGCTCGCGGATTTCTCAGCGTCGGGCATGACGAGTATTGGACTATGGAAATGTTCGAAAACGTCCGAGCCGCGATCGCGGCCGGCGTGAACGTTGCATTCTTATCGGGCAACGCGGTTTGCGGCCGCGTTCAGTTCGACGAAGAGCTTCAGGCGTTCGAGCGCGTCGGCGTTTTTGGTCCACCGGGCGGCACGCATGAATTCGAACAAATGCGGACGCTCAAGCACGATCGGCCGTATGCCAATGAACTGATCGGAGCGCACAGCACGGGCCCTGTCACCGGCGGCGCCGACTGGACCTGCCGGCTGCCCGATCATTGGCTATTCGCCGGCACCGGGATGCGGGCCGGCGACTCCATTCCGGGCCTCGTCGGATGGGAATTTCATGGCGACCCCGCGCCCATTGCCGGCTTGGAAATCGTTGCCAGCGGCCCGACGCAAAGTGCGCCCGGGGAGCCGAACGGCGGTACATACACGGCCACGATCTATCCGGGACCGAAACGAAACTTTGTTTTCAACGCAGCGACAATTTGGTGGGCGGACGGGTTGAGCGAGCCACCGGGCTATGTTCGCCCGCAGGTTTATACCGCGCCTCAAGGTCCGGACAAGCGGGTTCAACAAATCACGCGTAATCTCTTCACGGCGATGCGAACCAGGTGACGTAGTTGCCGTCGCGTCGCGGCTGATCGTCATGTTCAAATCGCGGAAACTATTCCGTCAAGTTTTCTATATTGTGAGCGTTGAGCCTTTGGGCACTCTGCTGAATCTTTGATCACGAAAACACGACAGGACGAAAACGCGAAACGCTCCTGTCCGTTTCTCTTTCGCACTTTCGCACTTTCGCGATGCATGAATTGAATTGCCGCTCCACGGTGCCCGAGATCGCCGTGGTTCACCCGAGCTTACAAATTCGCGGCGATGGCGACTTGCCGCCATGCTGAGGGTTGCCCACAATACTGGCGAGACTGTGGGACGGACATCGGCTCGTAAGATGAGTTATGTCATGAGACTCAGTTTACCGCTCCGTTGCCGCACGGCGTTTCCAATCAATGACTGCCAGTTCGTTCTTGTTTTTCTCACGGTAGCGCTGATGACAAGCTTCGCGTCGGCACAGGTTCGCGAACAACCGGTCGAGGACCGATGGGCTATCGCGCTGCATGGCGGTGCCGGCAAGCGCTCGCGCGACATGAGCCGCGAGGCGCGCGAAAGGCTCGAGGGTGCCTTACGGGATG
>DATFGJ010000373.1:0-6694 GCA_035249585.1 Lacipirellulaceae bacterium | reverse complement strand
TTCGCCGATGGCAATGTTGCGTTCGTGGAAAAGCCGATGATGGGCGGGCTTTGTTTCATGGTCGACGGAAAGATGTGCGTCGGCGTGGAAAAGGATCGCCTCATGGCTCGGATAGCCCCGGAAATCTATGACGAGGTGCTTGGCCGCAAAGGCTGCGTGCCCATGGATTTCACGGGCAAGCCGATGCGCGGCTTCGTGTTTGTCAACCAGGAAGGAGTTGCGACAAAACGCGACTTGGAACGGTGGCTTGTCCTCGCTCTCGAATTCAATCCGCGGGCCGTCTCTTCAAAGAAAAAGTCGGCAATGCCGAAGTCTCGCGCAGGGACGACCGGGAGACGGGCAAAAACCCGCTGGAACTGATCACCAGTTCGTCAGTGGAGTTGAGGCGCTCGAGCACGTCCATAAGTGCACGGACAAGCTGCGGCGAATTTCGGCGGCGCCACGGCTTGCCGGACATCCAGCATCACGTCGCGCACCGAAGGAAAAAGGGGGCAGAAAGTCGCGTCCTTTCTTCCCCGAACTATCCGCCCTTTGGAGAAACGCGGACGCAGCGTGCGTTCAACAACTCAATGCGCAGGATTCCAGCCGGGGCGATCCCCCTCCCCGCAAGGGGGAGGGAGCCAGACTTCTGAGCGCGTAGTGCAAGGGGGAGAGAGTCAAACCAAACTCCCCTAGGCCTCCGTACAAAGGAAGGGGAATTTTAAATCACGTTCTCAGGACAAAATCGCGCCCGAGGCCGGGTCGATTGGCATGCCGTGCGTCAGCTTGGCGAGTGCTTCCACCACGTTCAGCAAGCTCGCAGGATCCAGCGTGCCGCCTTCCCAATCGTCATCATCGCCGTCAGAATCGCACACGCGCTCGAACAGCATCACGTCGAGCCGCGCGTCGGCCTTCAGCATCTTCGCCAATTGTTTCGGGTTCAGCTCCCCCTTCAGCTGCTTGGCCAGGTCGGTGCTCTGCGCGGTGACCGCTTCGCCGGTCTCATAGCTGATCTCGAGCGCCGCGTTGTCCTCTGGCGCTTGTACGAGCACGGATTCGAACATGCCGTCATCGTCGGCTTCGAGGTTTTCGAGCTTCAGGCGCCGCGACGCATCCATGATCGCCGCCTCCACCTGCGATAGCGTCGGCCGATTCGCCTCGTCGAACAGGATGAAGTACGTGTCGCGCCACTCGAGCTGGTCGTCGTTGTCAGCGCTCATCGCTGGAGCCTCTCACACGCATGGTCACCAGTTCTCATCCTCATCATCCGTTTCGCCGTCATCGGGCACATCCAGGCCGCCTTGCCAGGCTTCGAGCCGCTGCAGCATCTCGTCGCGCTCGGCGACGTTGGCCCACACCGACTCGCCCTGCTCCAGGCGAATCTCGTATGATCCTTCGCGGACGCAATCCTCCTCGCCGCAGTAGTGCGGCGTGGCGGCCACCCAGATCACGCGATAGAGCGGCACGTGCTTGTCATCGATGCGACAAAAAACACTCATTGCGTAAAATCCCCTCAGCCGCTCGATTGACCAAGCTCCGCCGAACGCTTCGCTGCTGCAACAACTGCAGCGCTCACCGCGTCGTTAAAACCGCGCTCCTCGAGCACGCCAAGCCCAGCCAGTGTGGTCCCGCCGGGACTGGTCACCCGGTCGCGAAGCACAGCCGGCGTCTCCCCCGTTTCAAGTACCATTTGCCCCGCGCCAACAATTGTGCGGGCAGCCATTTCGCCGGCCAGCTCTGCCGGCAAACCCGCGGCCGTGCCGCCGGCGGCAAGCGCCTCAATCATACTATACACGAAGGCCGGTCCTGACCCCGACAGGCCGGTCACGGCATCCAACATGGTCTCCGGCACTTCCCGCGCAACGCCCACCGCCGAAAGAAGCTCGGCGACCAAGCGCCCGTCATCCGCGGTCGCCGACTCGCCAAGGCTATACGCGCTGGTGCCTTGCCCGATCAGGCACGGCGTGTTGGGCATCACCCGAACGGTCCGCTGTCCGGCCGGCAGCCCGGCAGCCAGCCGCTTCAGCGTCACGCCGGCCGCGATCGACACGACGAGCGAATCCCGCCGTATCGCACTGCGGATCTCTTCGAGCGCTCCGGTCATCATCTGCGGCTTCACAGCGAGGAACACGACATCCGCCTGGGAAGCCACAGGCTTGTTCTCGGCGACGACGATTGCACCCGGCACCTGGCCTTTGAATGAATCACGTGCGGCTTGAGAGGGCTCGCTAGCAAGGATCGATTCCGGCCGAGCAATTTGAGCCCGCACGAAGCCGCGTGCCAGGGCGGTGGCCATGCGTCCGGCGCCAATCAGGCCAATTTTCGTCGTCAGCATCGAGAGAAGATCGTGAATTGATTAGCACGCCAGGCTTTCGGAGCCTGAACTATGAGAATGATTGGCTATCCTACGCCAAATCCCCTGCCGCCACAACGTATGACAGCACTGAGCGCGGCCGGCCGCCGCTAGCGGTGCGAATTCAGACGCCGAACCAATCTGGGCGCCTTGTGGCGTTTTTGGAAGACTCCGCCGCTCTTCACGGACGAATATTCAACGATGTAGGAGGCATTGAAGGCAATGCGACACATCGCGTGGGTTCTGCTAGGGCTGTTGTTATCTCTGTGCGGCGCCAAGGCGAGCGCCGCCGAGGAATCGGGATTTCGCTTGTGGCCCTTTGGCCGTGATCGAGCAAACAACCAAGAGCTGACCCAAAACTCACTGCCCCCGCTTCCATCTGCGACCACAGCGCCGAACTCGGCGGCAGCGATGACGGCTCACACCGCTACGGGCAGCTTGCCGACCGAAACGATGCCTGAACAGCGCTGGATGTTCAAGTCGCCGCTGGCGCGCGTCAGCTGGCCGCGCATTCATATGCCCGAGTTTTCAATGCGGCCGCCAAAATTGCCGCGTCCAAATCTCCCGCGGCCACAATGGCCCTCGACAGAGTCTCGCGTCGACGACACTCGCAATACCTGGATGCAAGACGGTCCGGACCTCGACCGGCCGACGCCTCTACGAGCCATGCAGCAAGGCGCACAGCGCGTGGGCCAGGGCACTCGCACCGCGTGGCGCAAGACGGTCGACGTCTTGACTCCCGGCCAAGCACCGACTGCCGCCGATCCGCGAGTTGCCGCGCGCGACGAAAAGCCGCCTTTCTGGAAGCGCCTAGGTGGCACTGAGCAGCCGAAAAAGCCAGGCTCGCAGACCGTAAGCGAGATGCTCTCCCAAGAGCGGATTGATTTCTAGCTTCGATCGTCGCTTGGCGGATAGGTGGCACGCCCTGAAAAGGCGTGCATTCAACGGCGCTCGATGGCGATCATGCCCCTCAGTGCGTGCCACACGGCCGCGAACACTTGGATAACCGCCTCCTCGGTGTCAAAATGGTGCGTACCCGCGAACCAATGTGCCACCGGAGGCTCCCGCCATGGCCACCAACCCGCTTGATTTTCTCAATCGTATTCCAAGCGTCAGCGAACTTCTGGAGAAGCCGCCCCTGCGCACGCTTTCGGACCGCCTGAACCGTAGTGTAGTTGCGTCGGGCGTTCGGACGTTTCTCGAGGAGCTGCGCACCGATCTGCAGCGCCGCGCTGCCGAAGTGCCGACGCTTCGCGAGCTGGCCGAGCGTGCCGCACGATACGTCGTTTCCCACCAGCAAACCTCGCAGCGGGCGATCATCAATGCCACTGGTCGAATCGTCGGCGCGCCGTGGATCAATGTGCCACTTGCCGACCACGCGCTGGAGCGAGCGCTGCACACAGGGCGCAATTTCGTGATGACTCCAGCGGCCGAAACGAGCGCGCGATCTCCGCTATCGGCCGATGCCGAGGCGCTCATTTGCCGTCTCACCGGAGCCCCAGCCGCCGTCGCCGTGCACAGCTACGCCGGCGCGCTATGGCTTACGCTTTCTGCATTGGCAACGGATCGCGAGGTGCTGGTTTCCCGCGCCGAGGTCGGGGACGTGGATACCGCCGGGCCACTGCCGAAACTTGCCTCTTCGGCCCGAGTTCATTTGAAAGACGTGGGCACAGCGAACCGTACGTCGGCCGCCGACTACGAAGCAGCCGCCTCGCCGCGCGCTGCTGTCCTGCTCAAGCTCAGCTCGGACGAATATCGAATCGTCGGCGAAACGGCTTCCGCCGAGTTGGAGGAACTCGTTGCGCTGGCGCGCGATCGCGAGCTGGTGCTCGTCGATGCGGCGGGCGCGGCGCCGCTCGTCGATCCGCCATCGTCGATGTCCTGGCCGCGGCACTCCGTGCGCGCACGTCTGGCCACCGGCGTCGACGTCGTCCTGGTTCGCGGCGACGGTCTGGTAGGTGGTCCCGCATGCGGCATTCTGGCCGGCCGCCAGGAAATTGTCCGCCGCATTACCGAGCATCCGCTCTTTGCAGCGTGGCAACTCGATGCGCTTCGCTTGGCGGCTCTTGCCGGAACGCTCGAATGTTACGAAAACTCTCCGCCGGCCGAGCAAAGTCTGGCCGTTTGGCAATGCCTCAGCGCTCCGATCGAAAACCTGCGCAACCGGGCCGAGAGGCTGGCGCCTCAATTGGCTGCAGCCGATGGCATTGCCTCGGCCGTCGCGATCGAAACGCGCAGCCCCGTCGCGGCCGCGCTGGTCGATGGCGGCTGGCCGTCGTACGGCGTCGCGCTTACGCCCGGCGATGGCGATGTTCAGCGACTCGAAAAGCGAATGGCTGGCGCGCTGCAGCCGGTCGTCGGCCGCATCGAAAACGATTCTCTGGTATTGGATTTGCGGACAGTCTTCCCGCGGCAAGACAAATCGCTAGTTGAGGCTCTTAGCGGCACCGCAACGCCGGCCGAGGCGATGCAAAGTAGCTGAAGCCACGCCGGCTTGGAGTTTCTCCCGTGCCACGGGCAGACCAGACCACGGACGTGTCGCGGTGCCTTCGCCGACCCAATGCAAAAACATGGGTTTGTGGGGCGTTGCCCCCAGCCTCCCATCATAAAAACGTCAACTGTCCCTACGGGCAACGGAATCCGCTTCATTCTTGCCGGAACGTAAACGGGAGGATAGGATAAAAGTAACTCTTTGTAAGTTATCGACTTAGGCCAATCGGGCAGTCGTCAGGCCCCGCCGGCCGGATGTACGGCTCAGATTGGCCTCAATTTTTGTCAACCAAACGTGTAGCATTCCCGTCCCACCTCTCCGGGCGAAAAAAGGAACCGAGTATGACGCAACCGATTTGCCGGCGCGATGTTCGCCAACGTCTTCGAACTTCAATCGCCTCCGCCATCCTCATTGGACTCGCGCTCGCCGCTCGCTCCGCGAGTGTCTCGGCGCGGCCCACCGAGCCTTCGGCAGCCGATCGGCAGATCACGCTGGCCGTTTCCATGCTGATGGAGCGGTCGCACCTTTCCGGCCAGTCGCTGGACGACACGATCTCGCAGCGCTGCATGGAAACGTTCATCAAGGAGCTCGACCCGCTCAAGCTGTTCTTTTATCAAAGTGACGTCGACGAATTCATGCGCAGTCGCAACCGGCTGGACGATCTGTTCCGGCGCGGCGACATCCGTTTCGCTTACGACGTCTTCGCGCGGTTCCTGGCTCGCGTCGACGAACGGATCCAGCTGGCTCAAGCGAATCTGAATGTGAAGCATGATTTCACCATCGAGGAGGAAATGATCCGCGACCCCGAGGCGGCAACGTTCGCGAAAACCCCGGAAGAAGCCGCCGAGAAGTGGCGCCAACGCGTCAAGTTCGACCTCATGAAGGAAGTCGCCGACGACGTCTCTTTGGAAGAAGCAGTGAAGAAACTCCGCAAGCGCTATGACAGCATCGGCAAGAGCTGGCAGCAGACCGACAACGACGAGCTGCTGGAGCGCTATTTGTCGGCGATGACCACAGGCTTCGACCCGCACAGCAGCTACATGGCTCCTTCGACGCTCGACAACTTCAACATCACGATGCGCTTGGAGCTCGACGGCATCGGCGCGTCGCTGCGCAGCGTCGACGGTTACACAGTGGTGCAGAACATCATCCCGGGCGGCGCCGCCGACAAGCACGGCGGAATCAAGCCGGAGGATAAGATCGTCGGTGTCGGCGAAGGACCCGACGGCCCGATTGAAGACATCGTCGACATGAAGCTTAACGACGTCGTGAAAAAGATCCGCGGCAAGCGGGGCACCATCGTGCGGCTGGAAGTCGATCCGGCCGACAATTCGGAACGCAAAGTTCTCACCATCACGCGCGATCGCATCGAGCTCAAGGACAGCGAGGCCCGCAGCGAGATCATCGAGCGCGGCAAAAAAGCCGACGGCACGCCGTACCGGCTCGGCGTGATTCAGCTGCCCAGCTTCTACATGGACATGGACGGCGCCCGGCTGGGATTGCCCGAATTCAAGAGCACGACGCGCGACGTGCGCCGTCTGCTCGAACAGTTCAAAACGCAGAATATCGACGCGGTCGTGATCGACCTGCGCTGGAACGGCGGCGGCTCATTGACCGAAGCCGTCAACATGACCGGCCTGTTCATCGACGACGGCCCGGTGGTTCAGGTGAAGGGCCCGGACGGCCGAACGCAGCCGTATAAGGATCAGGAGCCCGGCATGGCCTGGGAAGGTCCGCTGGTCGTGATCATCAACAAGTTCAGCGCCAGCGCGAGCGAAATCTTTGCGGGTGCCGTTCAAGACTATGGCCGAGGTGTCGTAATCGGCGACCATGCCACGCACGGCAAAGGCACGGTGCAGCAGCTGTTCAAC
>DATFGJ010000372.1:0-7467 GCA_035249585.1 Lacipirellulaceae bacterium | reverse complement strand
CACTCGACCACGACGCCTATCTGCGATCCCTTGTAATTATCCATCGAGTCGCCCCAGTTCTTCTGGGCCGCCTTGGACTTGGGAAGGCCGCGCGTCTCGAAAATGAGCGGGCACTCCGGATAATCATGCAGCACGACTTGCGTGTTGGCCGAGTTGCCGGCGTCCGAGTAACCAAGCCGGCCCCCGACGCTGACCACGCGCGGCGAAAGTGTTTTCGCCCCGTGGAACCAGCGGGCAACATCCATCTGGTGGATGCCCTGGTTGCCCATGTCGCCGTTGCCAGTGTTGTAATCCCAATGCCAATCGTAATGCAGCTTGGGCCGATAGAGATCGACCTTCGCGGCCGGACCGCACCACAGGTCATAGTTGATGGTGCTGGGAATTTGCAGCGGCCGCTCGAGCTTGCCGATCGCTTGCCGCGGCTTGTAGCACGTGCCGGTGACGCACAACATTTTCCCGAGCTTGTCGCTCTGCACGTACTCCACGGCTTGGCGAATGGCACGGCTCGAGCGGGCCTGCGTTCCGGTTTGAATGATCTGGCCGGTCTTCTTGGCCGCGTTGACGACCTGCCGACCTTCCCAGACCGTGTGGCTCAGCGGCTTTTCGCAGTACACATCTTTGCCCGACTGCGCGGCGAGGATCGTGATCAGCGAGTGCAGGTGATTGGGCGTGGCGATCGAAACCGCGTCGATGTCGTCGCGGTCGAGGATGCGGCGGAAGTCCTGCACCTGCTCAAGCTTGCGGCCTTCACTTTTCTCGAACTCTTCGGCGGCCTTGCCCATCACGGTGAGATCCACATCGCAAAGAGCAACTAATTGTTCGCGATAGGCGCGAATGTGGCTTCGGCCCTGGCCGTTGAAGCCGATCACGGCCATGCGAAGCTGGCTGTTTACATCCGCCCGGGCGATTTTTGGAAGCACGGCAGCGGCCGCGGCGGCGCCGGCAGCCTGCTGCAAGAACACGCGACGAGTTTGTTTCGACATCGAACTCTCCGGAATATGTGAGTAGTGAGTAAGTGAGTAGGTACGTCAGATTTAGCTGACACTGTCGGATGCTCGCTTGCCTGACCGTGGCCATATTCTACCAAGCACCCAATGCCGCGCCGCGATGTTGGGATATGTTTTTGACTGGCGTTTCGGAGATTTTCCGGTAGGCGGTTGGTGTAACGAATCCAATCACGATCCAGTCGACGTGAACCGTTGGCCGCGAAGGTTTTCGAATCGCAAGTATATTGGCTAACGCGCCGCTCCGTCCTGAGCACAAGTCGTTGCGGGCAAAGGGGATTGCATTTTGCAGGGGCGATTTTCTCGGAAAACCAATTCAGCAGCCCAGCGGAGGAGCTCGTAGTGCGTCGTTTGATTTTTGCCCCACTGAAATTTTTTTCTTTTTCTCCTGGGGCGATATTCGGCGAATTTCGCCCCACCCCGCCCGCGCAAGTCGTTTGTGGCTCTCCGGTTAGTAAGTGGCAGTGAGGCGAAATTGTTTGAATATCGCCTCGGGGGGTGTGCAAAATTGCTCCCAGGTGAGGCGAAATTCGTTGTGCTTGGGTGCCACTGGCTTCGTCAGTGCCATTCGAATCTTCGGGCAATGCGAGGCGATCGTGTCGAGTAGTCATCAGCTTGTGCTGGAACTCAAAATGCTGGAACGTTGGGCTGAGGCGACCATCTGCAATGCCCTGGCATCCAACAGCACTGGCAGAGCCAGTGGCATCCGCGCGGTCAGCTTTCAGCCAGATGGGGCAGATGTCCAAAATTCCCCACACCTACTTTTGGACATCTGATCTGATTTGGGTTTGTGCAATCTCTCCGGTTCGCCGCGGTGACAGGTGCGCAAAACTCCTTGGTGTGGGTTTTGGGCACCTGTAGCGATCACACCCAAGCATCCATCTTCGGCTAAGCGCGCACTCTTAGCGCAGCGTGGGAGCTTTCAGCCGTCAGCCGTCGACCCCCAGCTCGGCGCATTTTCGGATATGTGTACATTAGCACAGTAGGTGGCCGAAAACAAGATAAGTTCGTTCACAATTTTGACACCGGAATGCCGACACTACAAAGCAAATCCGGTTCCTGGCACCTTTGTAGTCCACCCACAAATAATTCGAAATATAACCACAAAGGACACGAAGAACACAAAGCTTAGAATCGGTTGACTGCAAATTCGACAATTGTCGCTTTGTGAACTTTGTGCCCTTTGTGGTTAGTTTTATCAATTCGTTAATCGGCAAGGCATGAGACGCCTCGCCCGATCGTTGTCGCCGCTCATGACTCAACATTCATCGTGCTGCCTTCGTCGCGACGAGCATGTGGCAGGTCGGATGGCGGGCTGACGGCAACGTCTTCGCCCGTAATCAGCCGGGCAGCGCGATCGTAGGTGATGTAGTTCCAGCCCCATTGGATGAATACCAGGAGGCGGTTGCGGAAGCTTACGAGGTTCATGAGGTGGATGATCAGCCACAGGAACCAGGCGAAGAAGCCGCTGAAGCGGAGCTTGCCGAAATCAGCGACGGCGGCCGAGCGGCCAATCGTGGCCAACGTTCCGCGGTCGCGATAATGGAAGGCCGGTGGCTTTTTGTTGCGAAGACGCGCTTTAATTAATTTCGCAACGTAGCGGCCCTGCTGGATGGCGACGGGGGCGATGCCGGGGAGCGGCCCCGCGTCTTGATGCGTGTAGCTGGCCATGTCGCCGAGAACGAAGATTTGCGGGTGGCCAGGCAGCGATAAATCAGGCTCAACGACGAGACGCCCGGCGCGATCGAGCGTGGCACCGGTGGCCGCGGCCAATCGTTGGGCCAGCGGCGAGGCCTGTACGCCGGCCGCCCAAATCACGGTTTGCGTTGGAATCTCCTCGCGCCCACCGGCCCACTCGACCGTGACCGCATCGCGCGTGACCGCTTTGACCATGTTCTTCGTGCGCACGGTCACGCCAAGCCGTTCGAGCGAATTTTGTGCTTTGGCCGACAACTCGGGCGGATACGTTCCGAGCACGCGATCGCCGGCCTCGATGAGAAGAATCTGCGCGTCGGTGGGATCAATGTGGCGAAACTCCTGCGCGAGGCTGTGACGGGCGATTTCGGCGGCGGCGCCGGCCATCTCGACGCCGGTCGGCCCGCCCCCCACGATGACCATCGTCAAGAGCATCCGCCGGCGGCCAACGTCGGCTTCGCGCTCGGCCAGCTCGAACGCCGTGAAAATCCGGCGGCGAATCTCGGTAGCATCTTCGATCGTTTTCAGCCCGGGCGCATGCGGCTCCCACTCCGGATGGCCAAAGTAACTATGCCGGCCACCGGCGGCCGCGATCAGCGTGTCGTACGGAAGCTTAGCGCCGTCGAATAAGACGTGCCGCGCTCCAATGTCGAACTCGCGCACCTCGCCGAGAAGAACCGTGCAATTCGATTGGCGCTCCAGAATCCAGCGAAGCGGGGCGGCGATGTTCGCCGGCGAGAGTGCGCCGGTCGCCACTTGATACAACAGCGGCTGGAACAAATGAAAGTTGCGACGATCGATGAGCGTGACCTCGACGCGTGCGCGGCGAAGCGCGCGGGCCGCATTCAGACCCGCGAACCCGCCGCCGACGATCACAACTCGGTGCTGCGGAGCGGAGGGCATCGACTGAAACTCCTTGCTCCGTGCTCCCCGCTCCCCGCTCATTCCGGCAGCGGCCGGCCCTTCGTCTCGGGCGCGAAGGGCAGCACCAGAAGACCGAGCAGAAAAATGGCACACATCGTGAGGCCCGCATAGCGCATCGGCGCGGCGTCATCGCCGGTCGTGGCTTCGGCATCGGCATAGAAGGCGATCAAGAGTCCTGTCAGCGCCGAACCGGACGCGGCCACGAAGCGACCGACGTTATAACAAAAGCTCGTCCCCGTGCTGCGAAGGTGCGTGGGAAAAAGTTCCGGGAAGTAGACGGCATACCCGGCGAATAGCGAGAGGATGCAGAACCCCATGATGGGGATCATCCAGAACACCTGGTGGGTTTCCTCCAGGAAATAGAACGTCGCTGCGGTACTCACGAGCGCCGCGATAAAACAAACGGCGAACGTCGCCTTGCGGCCCACCCGTGCCGCGAGGATAGCAAAGCCGTACATCCCCATCGCGCCGCCGATGTTCATCATCATGGACGCATAGCCTCTCCATTTGGCGATTTCGCCGTCGAGCTGGTCACCCGACAGCCCCTGGTCCACAAAGCGCTCGCGAAAGACGTCAGCCACCAGGTCGAAGACGAAAAACCCGATTCCCCACAGGCCGACGATGCCCGAGAAGGCCAGCGCCAGCCCGATGAGCGCATGCCGTCGCCATGTCGGATGGCCAAATAATTCCCGGTAAGAGCCGAGCTTTTTGGCCACGGCGTCCTCGTGCGCGGCGTGCTGCCAGCGTTCCGGCTCCTTGAGACGCCAGCGGACGACCAGGGCCAACAGGGCCGGCACGGCGCCGATGACGAACATCGGCCGCCAGAGATTGTCCACGCGCCCTTGGGCCACCAATTCTCCCATCCCCATGCTGACCAGAGCCGCGCTGATGTTGCCGACCGCCGAAAGGGCTTGCAACACCGCCAGCGTGTACGGCCGCGCGCGATCGGGCATCACTTCGGCCACAAGCGCCACGCCAACGGCGAATTCTCCGCCGACACCCATGCCCGTCAGAAACCGATAGACCGCGAAGTCCCAAAACCCCCTGCTCAGCGCGCTCAGGCCCGTGAACACGGAGTACATAAGGATCGTAATCATCATCGTCTTCGCGCGGCCGAGGCGATCCCCCATCACGCCGAAAATCAATCCGCCGATGCCCCAGCCCATGAGGAATATCGAAACTGCGTAGCTCGCGGATTCGTTGATTTGGGCCCGCGTGGAACCTTCGGGCAGCAGCTCAGCCATTGCCGGTTGGCGGGCCATCATGAAGAGCTGCTGGTCGAAGCAGTCGAGCATCCAGCCGAGCGACGCCACGACCAGCACGAACCACTGATAGCCATTGAGTTCCCGATACCAGCGGTAACGCCCTTCAGCGATTTGGTCCATTGGTTAATCACCCGATTAGTGAAAGTTAATCCGGAAGGTGCTCCGATTTCGGTTCCGGCAGCCAGAAGGACAGGATGAGGTTGGCAAGATAAAGAATAAAGGCCACGGCGGCGGCCACGATCGCGGTTTTCGCGGATGGCGTTTGGCCGGGTACGATTGCCAGCAGGGCCAATAGCTGCGTCACACCGGCGAAGGGGGTTCCGCACATTCGGCCGCCGATGTTGGCGGCAAAGCTTTCGCCCGTGCCGCGAAGGTGGATTGGATAGACATGCGGCAAGTAGTTGCCCCAGAAACTGAACTGGGCCACCGTGAAAAAGCCGGCGAGAAAGATGCCGATTCCCAGCAGTGAAATGCTCACGTGATGGAACCCCGGCAGCCAGCTCATGTCGAAACTTGCAAATACAGTTTCCTCTCCGCGCGCAAAGCCGAGAAACACCAGCGGCAGAATCACCAGGCCTGGTATCAGGAAAACGCGCAATAGCTTTCGCCGGCTGGCGAAATGGACCACCAGCAGAGCTAGCGCAAAGCGGCCGGCCAGCCCGCCGAGTTCCTGGGCCTTGGTATAGTTAGCAATCGTCTCCTGCGTCACGAGCGCTCGTGCCCGCGTGGCTTCCGCCTCAGGCTTATCGGCCGCGGCGCCTTGTGCCTTTTCGCGCACCTTGTCGATGCCGGGAACAATTTGCGGCAGCTGCTGGATCGCGCCGAACGCCACGCCATAGCTGCAGGCGAACATGATCGTTGTCACGAGCGTGGTGCGGAACAATTCCGGCGAGAAAATGGCCCACAGGCTCGGGCGGCGGAGGGTGCCGGCCGCTTTTTTCGCCGCCCACTTCGGCGACTCCGGCAGGAACGGCCGGATCACGATCAAAGGAATTGCCGGGATGATACCGCTCATCAGCGTATAGCGCCATACGGCTTGAGGATTCTGGATCGGCCCAAGCATCGATTCCAGAAATCCGGGCATCTGGATCGCGGGAAAGCCAAGCGCATGCCGGGCGATGAGACCGTTGACAATCGCCACAAGCAGCCCGCCAAACGAGGAAAACGCCTGGGTGTATCCCAGCACGCGCTCGCGCTGCTTGGGCTCATCAAACAATTCGGCGAGCCAGGCGACGGCGGCGACAAACTCGACGCACACGCCGATGAACGTCGTTGTGCGCAGGACGAGCAGCATCCACAGATTCGTCGAGAAGCCGGCGAAGAATGCCGAAAACGCGTAGAGCAGAATGCTCCAGGTAAGCACGCGCCGCCGGCCAAAGCGATCGGTGAAATAGCCGCCCAACAGCCCGAAGATGCCGCCGCAAACGGCCGGGTAATAGAACAAGCGGAAGAACCACGTCGCGAATTCGGGCGTGCCGCGCGTGTAGCCGGCCAGCTCTTGCATCGCCGGCGCCGCGATCAGCGGCATCATCAACAGCTCATAAATATCAAACGCGAAGCCGATGGCGGCGATCACGCAGACGGTCCATTGGACCGGGGTTAGACGATTCGATTCCGCCATCGATCGCTGGTCTCCATGCGGGAATTCATGACTTCGCTCGGCCGCCAAAGGTCCATATTACCAATCGAGCGGACGCGCCGCGACCCGGATTGCTTGAAATGTAGCGACCGCCATTCGCCAAATCCCTGGGCTTCAGCGCCGCGTTAAGCGGGAGAAATTGCGCTCGCAATAACGTGAAATCATCTTCTCGACGCATTCTCGCGTCGAGCCTTGGGCCAGTCCTTGCCAGTTCTATTCTTCCGCTGGCCACATTATGATAGCGCCCATGTCCGAAGTGACACGGTTATTAATGGCCATCGGCGAGGGCAATACCAAGGCCACTGAGGAGCTGTTGCCGGTGGTCTACGAGGAGTTGCGTCGCATTGCTCGTGCACGCATGGCGCAGGAGCGGTCGGAGCACACGCTTCAGGCGACCGCGTTGGTTCATGAAGCGTATTTGCGCTTGATCGGCGACGACGATGCGAAATGGGACGGCCGCGGGCACTTTTTCGCCGCGGCCGCCGAAGCCATGCGGCGCATCCTCATCGAACACGCTCGACGAAAAAACGCTCAAAAGCACGGCGGCAACCACGAACGCGTCGTGCTGAGCGACGATCTACCTCAGATTGCCTCGCCTTGTGACAAGGTGGATGACCTTTTGGCGCTAGATGAAGCGCTGGACAAGTTCAGCAAAGCGGATCCCGGCAAGGCTGAGTTGGTAAAGCTATTGTATTTCGCCGGCTTCAATTTGGAGGAAGCGGCCACGGCACAGGGGATTTCGCGCACGACTGCCTATCGCCATTGGCTTTTCGCGCGAGCATGGCTGCACGATGCCATTGCGGGCCAGCAGCCGCAGCCGGCCGGATAAATCCTGGGAAATGCACGATATTCGTCCGAAAGGCAAGGCGAAGCGACGGGCCGGCAATTTCCAAACACTACCGAGGCCTGGCCCCCAGACACCCTTTGCTTTGTTCCTGGC
>DATFGJ010000371.1:0-7675 GCA_035249585.1 Lacipirellulaceae bacterium | reverse complement strand
CAGCCTGGGCCGAGCGTGTCCGGTCGCATACGGCGGCTGAGCCGGTCGTACTTCAGCCGGGGGGGAAGATCTCGTTCTAGGTGCCAGGAGATCGCACTCGAACTGCCAGGTGCGGCACCGACGGGCGAATAGCCTTTATCTCGTGACTTCTGTGAGCATGAAGACGCCTTGATGGTTCCATTTTCTGACATTCCAGTGGCTACCGCTTCGCGCGCTGGGCCGTCATAATGATACCTGTCGACGGTGGACCATTTTCAACAAGGCGATTAAGGGATTTCTCATGCAATTTCGTAGCATCTTCGGCCGCGGCGCGATGTTGGCGCTCTTGACGGCGGTGATTTTGCACTCTGGCACGTCGCGGGCACTCGCGCAGGAAGAGTTGCGCTGGAAATTCAAGGAGGGTGAGAAGCTCGATTACAGCATGATTCAGGACATGACGATTGGCACGCAAGGCGGCCCGCTTGGCGCCCAGAACGTCGTCATGCATCAGGAAATGGATATGACCTGGGACGTCGAAGGCGTGAATGAGGAAGGAGACGCGGTAATCAAGCAAAAGTTCGAGCAGATCAAGATGAAGATGACATTGCCGCCGCCGCTGGGTGGATTTGAATACGACACGAAATCGGACGCGGCGCCGGCAGGTCCGGCCGCCATGCTTGCGCCGATGTATAAGAAAATGACCGAATCGGAATTCGAGCTGACAATGACTTCGCGCGGTGAGATCAAGGACGTGAAGATTCCCGAGGATGTGCTCAAGGCATTGCAAAACAGCCCTGGCGCCGCGGCTTTAGGCGAGATGGCGACACCCGAAGGATTCAAGAAGATGATCGCGCAAGGAGCGCTCGTTCTCCCGGAGAAGGCGCCTGCGCGAGGCGAAGAGTGGACGAACAAGGTCGAAGTAAACAACCCGCAGGCTGGGAAACAAGTCATTGAGACGACTTACAAGTACGTGGGCCCCAAAGAAATTGAGGGCGTCACTTACGCAGTGTTCGAGCCAAAGTTGAATATGACGTTCGAAGGCACGCCCCAGGTTCAAATGAAAGTCTCCGAACAAGAGTCCAGTGGCGAGATCCTGTTCAATATCGAAGAGGGCCGGCTGCACTCCACCAAGCTCGACCAGAAGGTGACGATCGACGTCACGGTCATGGGTCAGACGATCAAGCAAAACATCGACCAAACGATTGAGGTGAAAGTGGCACCGGCGGCTGAGTAATCGAGTTGGCGTCGACCGCAAGGTCGAATGTTGCAGCGTTGGTCAACGCCAACTTTCGGTGTTCGGCGTGGCCGCCGACGCTAGTGCGCTATCCGCGCGTAGCGGCGCGCACTTGAATTTCATCGCCCGCGACGCGAACATCGAAGGTGTCGACAGAAAGCCGCGGGTTGTCGGCCCATTTGCCGTCGCGCACGCAGAATCGCCAGGCGTGCCACGGGCAAGTGACGACACCCTCTTCGTCGAGGTAACCTGCGCCCAGGGATGCGCCCATGTGCGGGCACAGGTCGTCGATCGCCAAGTAGCGGCCCTTGTGCAAAAAAACCGCCACGAGCCGGTCGCCGACTTGAAACGAACGGCCCTCCCCTTCCGGTATCGCGCCGACTTTGGCCACCGTGACGAAGCCGTTGTTTGAGGACGGTGAATCGGCCATGGCGAGTTGGTGAAGCAGTCTTGGTGTGGGCACCCGTCCACAGCTAAATACCGGTGCGGGTTATGACTATATGTGTAGAATAAATCATAGGCCCTCTGCGCGACAGGTCGAATGTTGTGTCTGAAACAAGCCAATCCATTTCGCTGGAAGACTTTCAGGCGCTCATCCGTCAGATGTACTTCGAGAAGGATGTTGCCCGGGGCGTCGACGGCACATTCATGTGGCTGATGGAAGAAGTGGGCGAGTTGGCTGCGGCTTTGCGCGAGGGCACGCCCGAGGATCAAGCGGCCGAGTTTGCCGATGTTCTTGCTTGGCTTACAACCATCGCCAACGTGGTGAATATCGATCTCGCGGCGGCGGTCCGCCGGAAATATGGGGCCGGCTGTCCGGGCTGCGGACAATTCGTGTGCACGTGCGACGACGCCGGTAAGCCGTAGGTACGGCTGAGCGAGCAGGGGTGAATAAGTGAGTAGGTCAGCCGTTGAAACGCGACTTTCTTTTGGCGCGGCGATAATTCTGTCACTGCTGAGCGCCACCTGCTCGCTCGTCGAGGCCCAGACGCCCCGCATCGTCGAATTCCGCGTAGGCGTGAACAATCACTACAAAGTTGGTCACTGGTTGCCGGTACGTGTCGCCGTCGACAAGACTGACTCGCTTGAGGAGCCGCGAATTGAAATTGCGGTTGCCGACGGCGACGGCGTAATGACAACGGCCAGCGCGCCGCTGGCGCCACCGACCATGACGGGCGGGACGTCCACAACTCTTGTTCACACGATCGTTGGCCGGCTCGGCAGTCCCATTCGCGTTTCGCTTGTCGATCGCAACGGAACGCATATTGATGAGAGAACTTTGCGGCCGGGGTCGCGATCCGTGACGAACGGACCTGGTATCGTCGAGCTTTCCGCCACGGGTGAGTTGATTGTTGCCTTAAGCTCGGAAGAGTTTGGCTTGGCAGAAGCGATTCGCGCTTCCGATGATGCGTCTGGTGTGGTGGAGCGGCGAACGTTGCGTTTGAATCGAATCGATGACCTGCCGACGGAATGGTTTGGCTACTCGAGTGTCGACGTGATACTGATTTCAGCCGGCGACGGCGCATTGTGTCGCGAATTAACGGCCGACACACCACGATATACGGCGCTTGTGCGTTGGGTGGAGCTTGGCGGCCGGCTGGTGATTCTGTGTGGCGGCGCGCAATCGAAGGAGATTCTCGGCCCGCTGGCAGGCCTGATTCCTGGCAAGTGGGCCGATACCATTTCCTTGACGGAGACGGGCCCGCTGGAGCAGTTTGCCGAACCCGCCGGACCAATTGGCGGCCGCGGCCGCGCTCCTGCGCTTGCGGTTCCCAAGCTGGCGCAGGTTGATGGCAAAATCGAGGTGTATGCCGGCCGACAGGCTAGCGATTTGCCGCTCGTCGTGCGCTCCGCGCGCGGTTTGGGCGAAGTCACATTTGCGGCCGTCGATCTCACGAAACGACCGCTGGCTGATTGGCAGGGACGACCCCAGTTTCTTAGAGCGCTTCTGCGCCCATACCTTTCGCAAGAAGAGTCCGAAGACGCGTCTCAAACGCTGGTCACGCGCGGCTACGATGATCTTTCGGGCGCGTTGCGACAACAATTGAGCCGTTCATACGCTGGCGTGTCGATTGTGCCGTTTTCGGCGGTTGCGTTGTTGGCCATTGCTTACTTGCTTGCTCTTGGCCCGGGCGATTATTTTTTGGTTCGCCGCTGGCTGCGCCGGCCTTGGATCGCCTGGGTAACATTTCCCGTCATCGTTCTTGTCTTTGCGATGGCCGGCATGACGATTGGCGATTGGCGCAAGGGTGGACCGAAAGCGAAGCTGAATTGGCTTGAACTCATCGACGTAGATACGATTTCTGGCCGGACGCGCGGCTCGTATTGGGGTGCCCTCTTTAGTCCGACGACGCGGCAGTTCGATCTCGCCTTCCAAAACGCTGACCTTGCGGGCGGCGATCGGTCACAGCCAACAATACTGCTTTCATCGTGGGGGTTGCCGGGTGCGGGAATCGGCGGGATGCACGGCCGGAGCGCGAATTCTAGTATTATCGATAAGGCGTATCGATACGGGCCACAGCTTGATGCGATTGAAGAGGTTCCGGTGCTTACGTCGTCAACCAAATCGCTCACGGTACGCTGGACCATGGAAGTCGAAAGGCTTTTGGACGCGCAGCTAACTGATGACGATGGCTTGGCGCGCGGTACGATCGTCAACCGCACCGGGCGGCTGTTGCGGAATGTGCGATTGTTGTACGGCGGCTGGGGATATCGGCTGGGAAATCTCGAGGCCGACGGCCGGATCGAGGTGAACGACAAGCTCGATGCACATCGCGTCAAGACGATTGTCACAAGCGCGGCGCTGGCGGCTTCGGCCGGCGACTCCGCGGCGGCCACGCAAATGCTGCCCGAAAATGGGTCGCCCATGGCACTGTTGAACCTGATGATGTTTTACGAAGCGGCCGGCGGACCTGCATTCGCCCAGTTGCCGAATTATTATCAGGCGGATTGCGATTTGAGTCGGCAACTGGATCTGGGGCGAGCCATCCTCGTGGCCGACTGGGTCGGCACTGGCAGCCGGTTAGTTGAGTCATCAAGCGGCGATCCGCTGGGCGCTGAGAGCGGTTCAGGCGCAGTCGTAATACGGTTCGTGCTCCCGGTCACGAAAAATGAAAAGGCGCCCTGATCCCTGCGGCTAAGGGCCGGTGGCTTCAGCGACCAGGCGAACCAGATTTATCGCAATACTCGATACTCATCTCTCCATGATAGAAACCCGCGACCTGACGAAAAAGTACGGAGAGCTGTACGCGATCAAATCGATCGATCTCTCGCTCGAGCGCGGTGACGTGTTTGGCTTCATCGGTCCGAACGGGTCGGGCAAGACGACGACGATGCGAATCCTGGCTACGCTGCTCAGCCCGACCTGGGGCGAAGCATACGTCGGGGGCTATTCAGTTTACACGCGGCCCAAGGAAATCCGCCGCATGATCGGTTACATGCCCGATTTTTTCGGCGTGTACGACGACATGAAGGTGATCGAGTACCTGGAGTTTTTCGCGGCCGCGTATCGCATCCGCGGGCCGAAGCGCCGACAGGTTTGCGATGAAGTGCTCGACCTCGTCGAGCTCGGCTACAAGCGCGAGGCGCTTGTGACCAGCTTGTCGCGAGGCATGACGCAGCGCCTGGGCCTCGCGCGGGTGCTGCTTCACGACCCGCAGGTATTGCTGCTCGACGAACCGGCAAGTGGACTTGATCCGCGTGCCCGAATCGAAATCCGCACACTGCTCAAGCGGCTGGGAACTATGGGCAAGACGATCATGGTTTCGAGCCACATTCTTCCCGAGTTGGCTGACATCTGCAACAAGGTCGGCATGATCGAGCAGGGTGAGTTAAAGTTCAACGGCAGCGTCGTGGAGTTAATGAAGATCGTGCGGCCGCACGTGGTCCTTAACGTCGGCGTGGCCGACGACCGCGACGCGGCGGCAAAGCTGTTAGAAAGCCATAAGTTAGTCGGCCGAGTCGACGCGGGCGAAAAACACTTGACCGTTACGCTGCTTGATGGACACCACGACTACAGCGACCTGGCCACATTGCTGGTAACAGCCGGTCACAAGCTCACGCTCTTCCGTGAGGAAGAGCTAAATCTCGAGACGGCGTTCATGGCGCTGACGAAGGGACTTACGTCGTAACGAGACGGATAGTAAGGCAAGGAGAGAAGGTGACTAGGAAATTCAGATTGACAACTGTATCTCCTGGTCTCCCACTCTCCTTGTCTCCTTGTATTCTTAAACGCGGCATACAGGCCGCAATTTACAATTCGGTCCAACAGCCCTACAATTTCAAACCAAGAAACGCCCCCATCGTCTAGAGGCCCAGGACACCGCCCTCTCACGGCGGCGACAGGGGTTCGAATCCCCTTGGGGGTACTCGGCATCTACGGAAATAGGCGAATTATCGAATTTCCTCGGCGTTTTCGCCGTCCGTTCCGATGCGCCGTACCTCCCACACGATCCACATGAAATCGCGCCATCGTACCTTTCCTCTGATCGACTTGATTCGTTACAGCAAAAGTGCCGCCTCCGCAACTAAACCTGGACCAAAGCCGAGCATTACGCAGGGTGAGGACGCGCCCCGTTGCAATAATGATTCAAGGATGAAAATAACAGTTGCCGAGGACATATTCCCATAGTTACAGAGCACCTCACGCGACACCTCGGTCGTGCTGGGATCAATCCCCATAGCGGTTTCGACGGCTTCCAAAATCTTCGGCCCTCCGGGATGCACAGCCCACGATTCCACATCACTTACGCGTAGTTTGTTTTCCGCCAGCCACGCCGTAAGCCATTCGCCGAGGTGTTCGTGAATGACCTCTGGCAAACGCGACGAGATGTTCATTGCGAATCCATGGTCTTCAATGTTCCATTTCAAAATCTCGGTTGTCGCTGGGAATAGATAAGAGCCGGTGGCCGCAAGTTGCCATCGACCCCGCGACAAGTTGAGCGACGTCTGCTCCGAGCCGATCACTATTGCTCCTGCTCCGTCAGCAAACAAAGCATTTCCCAACATCCGCTCACTATCCCAATGAAAGCAGTAATGAAGGCTGCAGAGTTCAACCGCACAGAGCAGAATCTGAGGTCTCAATTCAGAATGCGCCAGCCCACGAGCCACACGAAGTCCGTTGATTGCCCCATGACAACCCATGTAACCAACATGGACTCGTTGCGTGGTCGGACGTAGCTGCAATGCATGAATCAAACCACTATCGATTCCTGGCGCCGTAAAGCCCGTGCAAGATACGGTAACGACGTGTGTTATCGCGTTTGCAGCAATCCCAGATTGGCGAAGTGCCTCACCGGAAGCTTGGATCGCCAATGGCAATGCGTGCTCCGCATACAGATCCATTCGTTCTTGCGTGCTCGGTCCGACGTACGTTTTTGAGACTTCGCCGGGCTCCCGAGGTGGTGCCCAATGGTAGGCGTGGGTATAAGGTACGCAGGTACGGCGGTTCTGCACGCCCGACTTTCTATAAAGTACGCCTGCCAATCGTGACTGCCGCTCATCGATGCAGCAGATCTGTTGAGCCATTGCCAGCGCGTCGCCTTGACTTAGTTGGTGACTTGGAGTCGCCGTAGCAACTGAAAGGATTGGAACTCGCATCGCGTTTGCTCATGAGGCTCGATTGGTGAATCGCCTTCGCGCTCGTTGAAACTCGATTAGCGCAGTGTTTGAGAGCATGGCACCGTCCAACGTCAAGCTCGGAATTCCGCCCGTCGGCCTATGACATCGCGTTACGCCACAATGGATTTTCATCGCAAGTGGTCCAACCGCCGGACAAGGGGGCGGGCAAGGCTTGGACCCCAATTTAGGCTCCACAACACAATTGTTCGCACGGTTTTGCTCCGCAAGAGTTGAACTATCCGGCGACAGTTTCGTTGATGACGCCCAAATGCTCGATCATGCATTTTTCTCCAGCGATCCGGTAATCGGTCATCCCACACTTCGAGTCCATTCGCCAGGAGGGAACAGGCTAAGACCGCAGACATTAGGGACCAGCCAATCCCTTCTCCGGTGAAGGGTTCGACGTACCCGGCTGCATCACCCACGAGCAGGCAGCGATTCGACCCCAGCGGATAAGTTTTCCTCGTTAGCGGAGGCGTACCTCGCCAGAGGACCTGGTCTAAATCGCCAGGCAAAGGAAGTCCGGCATGACTCAAGATGCTGGAAATCAATTTGCCAGGCGACGTGCCCGCGCGTAATGCCGCGGCATCCACTGCGGCCGCGATATCCAATCGTCCCCCTTCAACCGGCGCGATTCCCACATAGCCTTCCACACCACAGGCCATGTATAACGTGTCAGGCTCCACGCAAGCTGGTGAATGATCCAAAACGGCACCCAGCCCAATCCGTGACTTCGGCGGCGACCGCGTAAAGAAATCTGGCGGGCACGTCGCTAGCCCGGTCGCAACGATAACTACTTTTGCTCGTACGGTGCTTAGGAGCCCGCGATGTCGAAGCGTGACC
>DATFGJ010000370.1:0-17745 GCA_035249585.1 Lacipirellulaceae bacterium | reverse complement strand
CACTTCAAAGCCGGCGGCAAATTCTACAAGGGATAGAGAGACCCACGCTGTAGAATTTATTAACTATACGCGAGCCGGCTCGTCACGCGCCCGGCGCCGCAAAAATCACACCACCGCCTACACCGGCTCAGCCAACAGCGGCGCCAGCCGGTCCAGCCCGGCGAGCGCTTTGACAAACTGTTTGCGATCGGCCTGGCTCGCGGCGTAATTCATGATTACGCGCATCTGGTTACTATGCGCTGTAGAATCGCCTGCCAACTCGTTATAACGCGGCTCGAGATCCGCCAAACGCGCCTCCCATTGACGACGGCGCCGGGTTTCGGCTTGCGCCAACTCAATCCAGCGCTCAGCTCGCTGCAGCGCGCGATTTGCCCGGGCGAATTGATTCCGCTGGCCAAGCCGCTCCGCCTCGGCCAGCCGCTGCGCAATTTCGTTCGCCACCGAAGTTTTGTTAGCATCCGCCTCTTGGGCCAGAGACCGCAATCGGTTCGACTGCTCCAAGTACTCTTGCGCTGGTCTCGTGGCGGCGGTCGCGGAACGGGTTTCCGCGAGCGCCTGCTTTGTCAACTGGCCGACAAGTCGCAATGTCGCCAAGCCTTGCTGAAACTTGCGCTGCCGCCCGAAATCCTGAGCCTCGCGCACGCGCGCTGCGAGTTCGGCGCTCTCGGGTGTGGGCTGCGCCAGCGCGCGCTTCACGTGCGGCAGAATCTTTTTCAACAGATCTATAAACTTCGGCCCGGCGTCCTCCTCGGCGTTTACATCGCCGGCGATTTCCTGCGCACTCGTCTCGCCGTCGGTTTCATCAATTGGCGTCAGCGCCTCGACGATCACGTAAGCGGGCTCAAACTTGAGATTCGCCTCCTCCTTCAGAAACTCTTTCAGGCGAATCTCTTTGCCGGGCGGCTGTTCAAAGCCGTCGGACCGCGACAGCTCGAAACGGATGTCCACGCCATCGCCGCGGACTACGCCCCAAAACGCCTCGCCGCGAATGCCCGCCTGTTTCGCCGAGCGCACGTAACGATCGAATGGCCCTTTCTTGAACACATAAAGCTTATCGATCTGCACGCCCTCTTTGATCATCACGAACTTGCGAGGCTTCCCTTTCTTCGCCTCCTGCAGAAACTTGATCGACTCGTCGTCAATCTTGTCGGAGGACGATTGCATGGTCAGCAGTCCAAGCGTATTTTTAAGATTGCCTTACGAAAAGACGCACGCGTCTTATAAGGTTACCAGTTCATTGTAACTTGAGCTGCAACGGCGTAAACGCTTGTCGAGCACGATCATGGCCAATGAAGAAGTCAGCATCCGTCAGCTGGTATCTCGGGTTCAAATCGGCAATTTTCGCGGCTACTTGATCGATCGCGGCTGGTCGGAAAAGCCCAGCCGCTACGTCGACCACGTCTACTTCCAAGGCGCCGTCCACGATGGCGGCGCCCCGTACGACCTCTATCTTCCTACATCGCCGGACGTTCCCAAATATCATGCGACGCTGATGCGAGCGATCTACAAACTCTGTGGCATTGAGGACCGCGAGCCGCAGGATATCGCCCGCGACGTGATTGCGACGAAGATCGCCGTGGACAGGCCGGCTGCCGGTAGTGCGAGGAAAACTAGACTGCGGATTTCAAACTCAGGATCGAGCCCCCTGCAGCTCCGCATCGATTCGCCGCTGCGCGAGCACGAAATGCTTCCCGGCGAAGCCATCGAACTCGTCTGCGACGTAGCCACCACCGGCTCGCTGGAAATCGAGCAAGGCGACGGATCGCTGACAATCCTTACCTCGGGACGGCGTTAAGCGGTTCGGTTCTCTCCCGCCGTGGTTCCACTAGCCGAACGGCCACGCCGTCCAGTTTTGCACGGTGAATCGCAACCGTCATTCCACCTTGTACGCAAACTCGCCATTATCGACCGATACTTCTATGCGTGAGAGCGGCTTGCCGTCCAGTGTGTTGGTGAGAATATCGTGGCTGATGCGCGGCAGAAGCGTGTTGGTGAGGATGGCGTCGATCATCCGGCCGCCGCTTTCCAGTTCAGTACAGCGGCTTACAATCAGCTTCACGACGTTGTCATCGTAACTGAACGGCAGATTATGGTTGGCCTTAATGCGTCGCTCGATCCGGCCGAGCTGCAGCCGGGCGATTTGGCCAACCATTTCGTCGTTGAGCGGGAAATACGGTATCGTAACCAGCCGGCCTAATAGCGCCGCCGGAAATACTTTCAACAGCGGCTCGCGCAGCGCCTTGGCGATGCCCTCCGGCGCGGGCATCAGCTCAGGATCCTTGCACATGTTCATGATCAGGTCGCTACCCACATTGGACGTGAGGAGTATGAGCGTGTTCTTGAAATCGATGAGCCGCCCTTCGCCGTCCTCCATCATGCCCTTGTCGAAGACCTGAAAGAAAATCTCATGCACGTCGGGATGAGCTTTTTCGACTTCGTCCAATAGCACGACGCTGTAAGGCCGCCGCCGCACAGCCTCGGTCAAAATGCCGCCTTCGCCGTATCCAACATATCCTGGCGGCGCACCCTTGAGCGTGGAAACCGTGTGAGCCTCTTGAAACTCGCTCATATTGATTGTGATAACATTCTGCTCGCCGCCGTACAGCGTCTCGGCCAGGGCCAGCGCGGTTTCCGTTTTCCCAACGCCGCTGGGGCCGCACAACATGAACACGCCGATCGGCTTGTTCGGATTGTCAAGGTTCGCGCGCGACGTTTGGATGCGCTTGGCAATCATCTCCAGAGCGTGCATCTGACCGATCACGCGCTGGTTCAGCGCATCGGCAAGCGCCAGCACCGTAGAGATTTCGTCCTTGACCATCTTACCCACAGGAATTCCGGTCCAATCGGCCACGACGGATGCCACCGCTTGCCGGTCGACGCTGGGCAGGATCAGCGGATTCTCGCCCTGCAACTCGTTGAGACGCGTCTGTAAATCGGCCAGCTCGCCGAGCAGCTTCATGCGCTCCGCGTCGCTGAGCCGCGCCTGCGCGTCTTTATCAATTTCTGTTTGCACGGCGACGGTCTTCGCCATCTTGTCCGCCGCTTTTTCCAATTTGCTTTTGGTTCCTTCCACTTTGCCCGTCGGTCCGCGAAGCGTGGCACGAATATCCAGAATCTTGCTGACAAGATTCTTCTCGTCGTTCCAGCGGGCTTCCAATTCTTTGAGGCGGGCCCTCTCGGACGTTAGCCTCTCATTGGCGGCCGAAGCGCGCAAGTCGGTTTGAATGCCGATCGCCTTTTCACCGGCGATGATTTCCAGCTCCGTCTCCAGCGACTGTATCGTTCTCCGGCAGTCGTCAACTTCCGCTGGCACGGCGTGCTGGCTGATCGCCACGCGCGCCGATGCGGTGTCCAACAGGCTCACCGACTTATCCGGCAGCTGCCGCGCCGGAATGTAGCGGTGCGAGAGGCGCACAGCCGCCTCCAGCGCCTCGTCCAACAGCTGAACGCGATGGTGCTTCTCCAGCGTGGAGGCCATGCTTCGCATCATGAGGATTGCTTTCTCTTCGCTCGGCTCGTCGACCTGAATGACCTGAAAGCGCCGCGTGAGCGCCGGGTCCTTCTCGATATGCTTCTTGTACTCGGCCCAGGTTGTAGCCGCGATCGTGCGAAGCTGCCCGCGCGCCAGCGCCGGCTTGAGCAGGTTTGCTGCGTCACCGGTGCCGGCAGCGCCGCCGGCGCCAATGAGCGTGTGGGCCTCGTCAATGAACAGGATGGTGGGTATCTCCGAGGCCTGCACTTCTTCGATGACCTGCTTCAAGCGGTTTTCGAACTCGCCCTTCATGCTCGCGCCCGCCTGCAGCGCTCCAACATCGAGCGTGCGGAGCCTCACGTTGCGCAGCGGCGGCGGCACGTCCCCCGAGGCGATGCGCAATGCAAAGCCCTCCACAACGGCCGTTTTGCCGACGCCCGCCTCACCTGTGAGAATCGGGTTGTTTTGCCGCCGGCGCATGAGGATATCGACGATCTGACGAATTTCTTCGTCACGGCCAATGATCGGATCGATCTCGCCGTTGCGCGCCTGCTCTGTCAGGTCGACCGAGAACTGCTGCAACGCTTCCTCTTTGCCCATGGCGGCCGGCCGCATCGCGCCGCTCGCCTCGCCGGGCGCAGCCCCGCCACCCACCTTGGAACCATCCGTCGCAGCAAGTCGCTCTTCAACGGAGCCGCCGGTGATCTTCGTAAAATCGCGCGTCAGCTCATCGACATTGATCTTCGAAAACTCCTTGGACATGCCCAGAAGAGAGTGGCTCAGCCCGCGCGTTTTAAGGATGCCGACGACAAGATGCCCCGTGCGCACCTGCGACTCGCCGAACATCAGTGAGCCATACACCCAGCCGCGCTCCACCGATTCCTCAACATGTGACGACAAATCGGAAATCGAAGTGGCGCCGCGCGGGAGCTTATCGAGCGACTCCGTGATGTCGCGCGCCAGCCGGGCCGGGTCGCACTCAAAATGCCGTACGATGCGGTGCAGATCCGAATCCGCTCCCTGAAGAATCTGATGCAACCAGTGCACCAGTTCCACATACGGGTTACCCCGCATCTTACAGAACACCGTAGCGCTCTCGATGGCCTTGTAACCCAAGCTGTTAAGCTTGCCGAACAACGCGGCCCGATTGATTTCACTCATAGCGATTCCAGCGCCTGTGGAATGTTGATTTAGGACTGAAACTATAAACTAACGCAGCGTTCTGCGTATTTGAATACGCTGGCAGTCCCCAGCTCTGCCGGCGGTTTTTTATTTCAATTCGGTCGTTGCCGAAACCATTACCTATCAGCTGCGGGCAAAACCGCTAGAAGAACCCCCGGCAAAGCCGAGGGCTGAAGAATTATTTGGAGTTTCAAAGCCTATCCCGCCGCCGCCTGCAATCTGCCCAAATCGATGTAAGCCGAATCCGGTTCGGCGAATTCAATTGTGGCCACGATGAATTGCCCATCGCGAGACTGAGCCAACGTCGTGTTGTCCCATTGCCGTACGTGAAGATACTCGATTTTCTCAGTTGTCTCGGCGGTTTCCATCGCATCTAAAACCAGGTCGCCCGGATCGCGCTGCATCCGGTCGCGCATGATCCATGAGGACCAACCTAAATGGCCAACCATTCCCAGGGCCAGCGGCGGCAACTCCTCTTTGCGGAGAAACAATTGGAGATCCCATTGCAAATGGTCGCCGACATAGCCGCGCACGGCAGCCGTCAATCGCTCCAAGCTGACTCCCGACGACACGCGGCGTTCGCCCTGGCCGGCCTGCCCAACCTCGGAAAAGGCGCCGGCGCGCGACATGGGACGCACTTCGCCCGTCGTTGCATCCACAGAATATCCGCCCGGCAGCATTCGATAATAATCGTCCAGCGACAACGGCCCGAAGGTGACGCGAAACTTCTGCTGACAGTCCCAGACGTGCGAACCGACTGTTGTATTGACCCCAAGCGCCGCCGAAGATTGCCCCAAAAGGCAGCGGCAGTTGGCCGGCAACTCAATCCACTGGCCGACGAATTCATGAACCTGCACCGGCAACCGAAAATAGCCGCTGAGAATCGCCAGCAGGCCTTCCGCATGGCGCGTCTGGCAGCCCATCAGTCCGGCGAAGTGCCGCTTCGGCAGGTCCGGCAACGCATCGCGATTCGTGAGCGAGCGCATCCCCATGCCAAACACCGAAGCGACATAATCGCCGAAGCGATCGCCGACCGGGTTATCGAAGCTCACTGTCGGCCGCACGCGCGCCCATGCCCGATAAAAAAATGAAACCATCCGGTGATGGAACACATCGAGAAACCGCAGCAGCGTGAAATCGTCGTGATTGCGAAGCCGGTCGCGAATGTACTCCGTGAGATGCAAGGGCAGGGGACCCTGCGGACCCAACAAGCCGAAGAATCGCTGAATCAGGCGCGGCGGCCGGCCTTGCTCTTTCTCAACCGTATTGAGCGTGGCCGGGGCGAAAGCCAGCGAAGCTTCCTGGCCGAACCGCATCGGGTCGTCCGACGTACGCGACGAGTGGCCGGTGCGCGGCTTATCCGGATTCGCGCAATCCATGCGGCGAATCGCTTGGAAGAAGTCGAATGCGTAGGGCTCCGCTTCGAGTTGCTCCATGAGCGTCACAGGACGTGACGACGCCCGATCCGTGTCGGCCATCGCATCACCTCCTGGCGCTGCATCGTTCGCAGCACGGTCTCAGTGAACGAGTTGATTGAAACATACTTCGAGAAAAACTGCTCCAGCACCGCTCCGAGCAAATACACGCCGATGCCTTCAAACGATTCCTCATCCAGCGTGACTGTAACTTCCATCCCCCGACCGAACGTGAGCGGCCCGTTCGTCGAGAGCTGGCGAATGATCGGTTCGGAACGAATCGAGCGGACGCCGTCGATTTGCTTCTGCATGGTCGCCTCGCCGGAGTCGGCATAGAGGCGCAACATTTCCCGCAAGGCGCCGGCCCCTTCGTCGCCTCCTTCGCCGGTAAGCGACAGGTAATTCAGCCCGAGGTGGCTGACTAGTTTCCAAATCATTTCCCCCGGCGAATGGGCCAGCGAAGGCCGCGGAGGCGTCGGGCCGGTGATGCAGCGCACCGCATTCACGGGCGCGGCGATTTCAAGCGCAAAATCGCTCGTGCCGCTGCCCAGCGGCAACTGCAACGGGAGGTCGCGATTGGTGCATAACGTCTCCACGGCCAGCACCTGTAGGTCCGACGAATAAGGCGCGTTTCGGCGATCAACAAGCGATACGTACACTTCGCTGCCAAGGTAGCTGGTGCGCGTGCCGAACTTGTGCTGCTTTCGCGAAACCAGCCGCGGCGTGCGGCGTATCGCATAATATCCGCGACTTTCTTCCGCCGACTGGTCCGTCAAAGAATAAAACGGGAAGAACTCCTGCTTGTTTTCCGCGCCCGTTCCGAGCCCGATCACTCGAGATACCTGGTAAATCTCCAAGTCCAAGGGCCGCGTTCGATCCGGCACAACATGGTGCTCCGATTTTCGGTTGTCAACGTGTACCGGATCGGTGCGCTTGGGGAACAAGTTGACCGCCGGAGTGCAGAACAACACCACGTTGCTTTTGTCGACCGCGTGCGTGAAACCGGCTTCCGACCGATTGAACAAGATGATAACGTCCACTTCGCTGCCGGCGCAGCGCCGCAATGCGGACCCGATCCCACGCAGCTCGATGAAAAGGTATCGCTCGCGGAAGGCAAAGTATTCACTCAGCAAGCGATAACCTTGGAACGACGCCAGCTGATAAGGCAACAAGGCGTGCTGTGGCTCGAATCCAAGCGGCTGAATAATGTCTTTGCTTAGCAGCTCGTGCCAAGTCTCGCCTTCACCGACTGGGTTCACCAGCACCGCTTCGGCATGCGCCATGCACTGCTCAAACAAAGTAACGGGCAGCTCCTCGCGGCCTTGTATGTAAATTGGAAGGTTTTCGAGCGCAAGAGTCTTGAATTTATGTCCTGGAGCCATCCGTAGCCGAATACGGAGGCCCGCCACTGCGTCGCGAACGCTGGCCGGCAGCTCGATCGCGGCGACGTCGCGGCTAAAATAGTCGGCCCGCACAACTTCCAGCGGCCATAGTTGCAGGTCGTGTCCGGTCCGGTATTCGCACGCCGTTTGTTCGCCTTTCACCAGCTTCCCGCGCAGCACCGTGCCGCGCGGGATCGAATATCCTTCCGAGAGCCCGCTTTTGGTAGCGTCCGGGTCAAATCGCACGATGGCCATCGACGGCATAGGCGCCAGGAAATGAGGATAGATAACCTCGAGTAAGTTTTGAACCAGCTGCGGGAATTCCGAGTCCATCTTCAACTGGACTCTCGCCGCCAGGAACGCGAACCCTTCCAGAAGTCGCTCAACGTACGGATCGGCGCACTCGAAGGCGTCGAGCCCTAACCGGCCGGCGATTTTGGGAAAATCGCGCGCAAATTCACCTCCCAGCTCCCGAATATGGCGCAGTTCGTTGTCGTAATGTTTCAGCAGCCGTGGATCCATGAATCTTCGATCAACTTGAATTCCCGTGGCTGTACTCACAAGAGTTCAGCCACCAAAAGCTCGCCTGAATCTTTGCGAATTGAACTATGTGTCATTGCGTCTTCTGAGTCACAATACACTCCCCCGTGTCGAGATCGACCTCGGTTTGCATGTACAAATGCAGGGGAAGAGGATGTGCCCATAGATCGGCTTCAATTGCAAACTTCAATGTATTGTTCGACATCTCGTCCTCTGACAAGATCGCCTTGACCGAAACCGAGTCGCGTATCAGCCTCGGCTCGTAGGTGCGAATCGCTTCCAGAATCTGAGCCTCTAATCTTTGCGGGTCGCGGTTGGAAGACGCCAATCCGGATAGCGCTGGAATGCCATAGTTGACGACCGAGCGCAACACTTCCGGGCAGTCGTCGATCTGCTCGCGAGATGCCAGGTTCTCGCAATTAAACAGCCAGGTCAAATCGCGAATCACGCATTCGCGCAGCCGCGAAATCGATAGAACGCGCTGCTCGCGTGATTCCACATCCTTTTGCGGCTCATGATCGGTCAAGCGATCCAACAGCGCCGGCTGAAGCCGCTCTCGAGGAGTCAATTCGGCCATAGTCAATCAGATGATTCAGCAAACTCGATTCGTCGCACATTGAGGAGTGGATACTCGCCCTCGTCAGTTGCCAGAATCCGTTGGCCGATCCCTTCATAGACCTCCTCGTTCGCCTGGCGCCACTCGGTCAGCCGCGCCAGCCGAATTTGCCCGTTGTCGTTCTCCTCCGAACCGGGATAACGAGTGGGAATCATGCCGACGGCCTGCCCCTTGTTTGTCCATAGAAATCTGGCGGGCAGCCAGACGATGTCGCATAGGTCGCTCGGAGCGTCGATGTCGATCCGGGCGATCCGCTGAAACGGCACCCAGTAGTACTTGCCATTGAGAATCACTTCGAGCAAGGGACCTAGTCGCGTGTCGGCGTCGGCGATCCAGGAAAAGGATGCCTCGCTTTCGCCAGCAGACAGCGCGGGATCGGCCGCGACCGCCAGCTTGCCACCCGAGGTAGGTGCGACTTCGAGTGCCTGATCGCGCAGCTTTTGCGATGCGCCCGCGTCTCCTTGCTTTGAGATCCGAAGCGCTTCGACCAGTTGCGCCATCCACGGCTCCGGATCGCCCAGAATCATCGGCGAGCGCTCGCCGGCGAACACGCCGCGACGCAGAATCTCGCAGCGGATGACCTCCTGGTATGTCCGCGACATCGGCACCGAGCCGGCGTCCAGATCGCGGATGACGCCCAGCTGAGTCATTGCCCGATCCCATTGGCCGAGCACCGACAAAAGCTGAAACAGGAAAATGCGTTGGCGTGGATCGTCGGGCGAAGCTCGCACCTCATTTTGAAGGATGCCAAGCGCCCGGTCTAAATCCCCGTCGCGCAGCGCGTCGCGTGCCGACATCCTTCGACGACCCCTCCCTTTACATTATTGAGAGCCGTAACGAAATGAAACCGCCAAGTACGCCAAGCTAGCCATGGAGGCCATTATATTTACTTGGCGATCTTGGCGTCCTTGGCGGTTTAGATGAGTATGCAAGAGCTCTTATTTCTTCTGCGACGGCAACTTCGAGGTCAGACGCAACGAAACAGTCAGACCCTCCAACTGATAATGCGGTCGCAGGAAAAACTTTGCCGAGTAATATCCCGGGTTGCTTTCATCCGGTTCGACAACCACTTCAGCTGCGGCCAGCGGCCGACGCGCCTTATCGGCGTCTGAGGCGATTCCCGGGCTCGGTTCGATATATTGGTTGATCCAGTTCTGGAGCCAGGTCTGAATCTGGTCCTGCTCCATGCTGGCCCCGATCTTATCGCGAACCATGCATTTCAGGTAGTGGGCGAATCGGCATACGGCAAACATATACGGCAGACGTGCCGAGAGGTTCGCGTTCGCCGTCGCGTCGGGATCCTGGTATTCCGTCGGCTTCTGCAGCGATTGCGCGCCGATGAACGCGGCGAAATCGCTGTTCTTCTTATGAATCAATGGCATGAAGCCGTTCTTGGCAAGCTCCGCCTCGCGCCGATCGCTGATGGCGATTTCCGTCGGGCATTTCATGTCCACGCCGCCGTCATCCGTGGGGAACGTGTGCGTCGGCAAGCCCTCGACCGCGCCGCCAGATTCCACGCCGCGAATCGCCGTGCACCACCCGTACATCTTGAATGCGCGGGTAATATTCGTGGCCATCGCGTACGCCGAGTTGGCCCAGGCATACTTGCTGTGGTCGGTGCCTTCGACGTCTTCCTCGAACGCGAATTCTTCGACCGGGTCAGTCTTGGCTCCGTATGGCAAGCGAGCCAAAAACCGCGGCATCGTCAGCCCGATGTAGCGGGAGTCCTCCGCTTCACGCAACGATCGCCACGGTGCGTATTCGGGCGTCTGAAATATCTTCGTCAGATCGCGCGGGTTGCTAAGCTCCTGCCACGAATCCATGGCCATGACCGTGGGGTCGGCCGCCGCCAGGAACGGCGTGTGAGAGGCGGCGCAGACCTGCATCATCTCCTGCAAAATCGCCACGTCCGGCGGGCTGTGGTTGAAGTAATAATCGCCAATGAGGCAGCCGTAAGGCTCACCGCCGAACTGGCCGTATTCCTGCTCGTAAATCGCTTTGAAAATCGGGCTCTGGTCCCAGGCCACTCCTTTGAACTTCTTGAGCGTCTTGCCCAGGTCGTTCTTGGAGATGTTGAGCACCCGGATCTTCAACATTTCGTCCGTCTCGGTGTTGTTCACCAGGTAGCTCAAGCCGCGCCACGCGCTTTCCAACTTCTGAAAATCATCGTGATGCAGAATCTGGTTGATTTGCTCGGTGAGCTTCTGATCGATCTCGGCGATGATCGCCGTGATGGAATCGAGCGTGTTGTCCGAGATCAGCGTCGCGTGCTCGAGAGCCTGCGTAGCGAGCGTCTTGACGGCAGACTCGATCGCCTCCTTTGCCGCATCGGACTTTGGTTTGAACTCTTTCTTTAAGAGCGTAGCGAATTCGCCGGATTCAAAAGCCGTCGTGGCTTCTGCAGCCTGGCTCTGGAGGTTGGTCTTTGCCATGTCCCGAAACTCGTGTGGTTCTTATTTGCGACGATCGCGCTATAGCGCGCCGTCAGTTGAGCTGGTCCAGCAACGAGTCGAGGTCATCCGTTCCTTCGCCTTCTTTGCCGGACGAATCTGTACCTTCTATATCCGACGCTCCGCCCGCCGACTCGGCCGCGGCCACCGGCGCTTCAGCAGCCGGCCCATTGGACGGCTCTGCCGCTGTCGGCGCGGCGCTGGCCCGACTTGCCGCCGGATTGCGCGTTGATCCCAATGCCGCCAACAGCCCCGGGTCTGCCAGCATCTTCCCGATCAAGTCCTCGGCGCCCGTCTTGCCGTCCATATAGGTCATGAGGTTCGACAATTGGGTGCGTGTCTCCAACAGTTTGCGGAGCGGCTCCACCTTTTGGGCGATCGCCGCTGGTGAAAAATCGTCCATGCTTTCAAACGTGATATCCACCTGGAGATTACCTTCCCCGGTGAGCGTGTTTGGCACAGCGAATGCCACGCGCGGCTTCATCGCCTTTAATCGTTGATCGAAATTATCGATGTCGATTTCTAAGAATTTACGGTCCGCGACCGCAGGTAGCGGTTCGACCGGTTTTCCGGACAGGTCGGCCATCACCCCCATCACAAATGGCAGCTGGATCGTCTTCTGCGAACCGTAAACCTCTACGTCATATTCGATTTGAACGCGAGGCGCCCGGTTTCGGGCTATGAACTTTTGACCGCTTTTTTTGGCCACGGCTGCCCCCTTTTACGACGCTTGCATCGAGAGTAGAACTACCTATTTTCCACTTATAGATTAAAGGCCCACAACAAACAACTCAATATGAGCCATAGCTTTTCGTCGAGGATCGCGGCCCTCGGACTATCGCAAATCGGTTAAAATGGCCCGACATTTCGCCGGACGGCACCCGGCTTAACCGCCAGAACCGTCATTATCTGTTCCCGCTAGCGCCTGAATCTGGGCCATCGCGTCGGGCGTCAAGTCTTGGACGATTTCCAAGAAGCTCTTCGACGCCAGCCGTTTGGCACGAGTCAACAGCAGTGGCAACGGGCTGGATGGCTCGTGGCGGGCGTAATATTGGCAAATCTTTTCCAGTGCTTTGATGACATCTTCCCGGGATTGGATCTCGCCGGTCAGCCGACCTGCTGAAGGTGCAGGCGCACCATCGGCACCCGTCGCCGCCGCTACCCCGGGCACTCCGGCCGCCATGTCGCGCCGCTCGAGGTTTTGTTCCAGAACCACATACACGTCCCGAAGAGTATGGCGCAGGAGCTCCAGGCTCACTGCCCGTGAGGCGCCGACCTGTTGCGTGATTACCGATTCGATGGCTTCAATGTGTTCCAAACCGTCGCGAGCGGCATTTGTATTAGTACGTAGCTCTTCGAGGTCACATTCGCTGAAGGCGGCGTCAATCGTCGAGGACTTGATCGGCTCCTCGCCGGTCGCGGGGGGAATTTCCCCATTCGCAATGTCGACATCGCGCAGTGAAAATCGCCCCACCAGTCGGGCCGAAACGATCGGCGTCGTGCGCAGCGATTTAACCGTCGTCGCCTGGTCGGTCAAAAACGATATGGTATTCACCCGCAATGTCGGATCATTGTCGTCATCGGGGTCTAGTTGCGGATGGACCGTAGACCAAAACCGCTCGACGTAGCCACGAACCAAGGCCAGCCCATCCGTAAAAGCCGGCAGCCCCTCGGTTTCAAGCAACCCCAGCGCCAGCGTGCACGCGACGCGCAAGTCCTTAGTGCGCGTGACTAGATCCATCCCGAGTTGACGGACGTCCAACCAATTCGGTGGTTCCGCCGGGATGATCGTGGCCCCATACTGCTGTTCCGGTTTTTCACGGGCCGCCTGTTCAAATGCAGCGTATGTCGGATCGTACTCCAGGTTCTCACCCGAAGGCGCATCATCCGACAGCGGCTGCAGCAGGCTTTCAACGTCAAGAGTGGCCATGCGCGGCTCGTGGAACTATGGCGCTAAAGATAAGTGACTGCCCGGCGGGCAGTTCCCCCTAATTTTAGGTTAAGCGTGGCGCGTATGGATAGCAAGCGGGCGATACCGTCTCTGTCCTACATGTCCAACAACATGCGCTGTTTGCTGCCGCGCCGCGAGCGAATGCCCCGCCAACTGCCGCAATAACGAGCATGGTTAAGATGGAGAATCCGGTTGTAGGGGCTTTCGCGACCGGCCGGATCAACACAGCGCATGTTGTCGAGACACGCCGCTTGCGGCTTTGCTCGCGCCGCAACTGCCGTCTAAACCCCGTCATCGCCTGAACGGTCCCCCGCGGCGGCAACTCGCTCCGGTCGAAATTGGCGCGTCTGTTCGTTCAATGCCGCTACGTCGTCGGCGACTTCTTTCAACTTAAGAGCCACCAGCTCCAATTCCTCGCGCAGTGTCAAGAAGCCCTTTTCTTCAAGCTCCTTGATGTGTGCCTCGACTTCATCCGCAACTTTACCGCTGCTCTGGTCCTCCGCCTCCTGCATTGAGCCGATGATGACGCCCGTAAACAGGTTTAGCATGATCATCGTGCCAAGCATTATGAACGACACGAAATATAGCGGTGCCGCGACAGGATGGCCTTTCGGCACTCGATTTAGTGCCTCGGGCAGGTTTTGCCACGCCTCAGGATAGTAATCCGTTGTTCCAACCTTTGATCCAAACATTTGCGTATGAAGCACGTCATTCCAGCCTTCGAGAGTTACGACCTGAAACAACGACAACATGGACCTTGGCAAATTGCCGAATCGAATGGGATCGTTATCTCTGAAAAGGAAAGTGCCCATCACGGCGTAAATGTAGAAGTGCAATAGCAACAGAATGCCGACGTAACCCAGCGCAGGAATCGACTTGAGCAGCGCGCTGACCAGGATTTGCAACCGAGGCAACATCGTGAGCAAACGCAAGGCGCGCAAGAGCCGGGCCATGCGAAACACCATCACGAACTGCCTGCCGCCAAGCGGCAGCAGGCTAACCGCAACGATCGTAAAGTCAAAAATGTTCCACGGGTTCCGAAAGTAGTCCCATGGCTTCGAGCCGTGGGCAGCGATCTTGATAACGACCTCAGCCACGAATACCGCAAGTATGATGTTTTGCAACACCTGAAGCCATTTGCCGATATCCGTGTGTACGTCAAACCGGGGATACGTTTCCATTCCAATGAGGACGCCCGACAGCACGATAAGCGCCAGAATTAATTGGTTGAACGCCGGCGACGCGACTATTTTTCGACATGTCTCGACTAACTTATTTGACTGCTCGGCCATGTGGTTCGTCCCCGCTAAACGTGGCGATCCCGATCACTCAAATCAAGCTCGCTTGGCGTGGCTGCCGCCCAATCCGCCGACGCTCAACGCACAGAATATTCGATTGAGTTCCGCCACGCTTATCGAATGATTGCGATCAGCTAAAGTGCCAGTCTGTACCGCCAATTTGCGTCATGTCAAGCGCCGTGCCCACCTTCCAAACCAGTTAGTAGCAAATCAATCGGCGGCGGCTGCCGTTTGCCGCGGCGCCTCCGGACTCCCACACTTAGATTATTCGCCGCTGGGTGCGCCGCGAGGCACTGCGCTTTACGTCCCGAGCGCCGATCAGTTAGGATGGAGCATATTGGAAGCAAGTTTTTACGCAACATCCGGATTGGCTCCTCCTGCCGGCCACGCGCCGGAATCGCATTCGAAAAGCTTGGCTAGGCGAAGGGTTGCGGGACCTGGAGCTGAGTAGCGGCCATGAGAAACCTGCCTGTTCACTGGTATGAAGGTCTGTTCTTGCGCCCGCATCATTTGCAGGCCGCGGACCGCTATTGGACCGAGCTGTTGCAAACCAGCTCCCGCTGGAACTGCGCTTACGACTACGGCCTGTACGCGTTCGAATTCAGCAAGGAAGCGCTTGCCAACCATCAGATCGACGTCCATATCTTGAAGGCCCGGATGCGCGACGGCACGATCGTCGACCTCGACTTGGGCCAGCAGCCCGACCGCGTCGACCTGAAGCAATCGGTCGGCGAAGTTTCCAACCTCGCCGCCCAGCTGGGCGAGGCCTTCGAGCAGGAATCGATCGTCCGAGTTTATCTGGCCGTCCCCAAGCTCAAGCTGGGTCGCGTCAACATCGCCACTACCGAGCAGGACGGCGGAACGCGCTACTCGGAAACTCGCCTCATGCTGGCCGACGAAAACCGCGGCGGCCATGAGCAGCAAGTCCAGCTCCGCGAGCTGAACGCCAAGCTGGTCCTTTCCACGCAGGATCTCACCGGTTACGAGCTGCTGCCTATCGCCCAGATCAAGCGGGCCAGCGAAGGCGAAGCCAGCCCGGAGCTCGACAACGAATACATCCCGCCTGTGCTCGCCATCAACAGCTGGCCGGGCCTCGGCAGCGACATCGTGCGCGCGATCTACGACGTGATTGGTCGAAAAATGGAGGTCCTCAGCAAACAGATCCTCAACCGCGGCATTGGCCGCGAAAGCCAGGACCCCGGCGACCTTGACCGCATTTCCATGCTTGAAAAGCTCAATGAAGCGTACGCTACACTTTCGATTCTGGCGTTCGCCCAGTCGATCCATCCGCTCGTGGCCTACACCGAGCTGTGCCGCATCCTGGGCCAGCTTTCGATCTTCACACCGCAGCGCGTCGCCAGCGACATTCCGGCCTACGATCATGAGGACTTGGCGCGGATCTTCAAGCAGATCAAGCGGCGAATCGAAGACATCCTGCGCTCTGTGCGCGACTACGAATTCGAGCAGCGCTATTTCGTGGGCGTGGGCTTGGGAATGCACGTCTCGCTCGAGCCCAACTGGTTCCATTCGAATTGGGAGTGGTGCATCGGCGTCAAGAAAGGCGACCTTAGCGTCCAGGAGTGCCGCCGAGTGCTCGAGCCTGGCGTGCTGGACTGGAAGTTGGGCAGCACGCGCGACGTGGAAAACATTTTCCTCAGTCGAAAACCGGGTGTTCAGTTGCGTCCGCTGGAGCGGCCGATCCGCGCGCTCCCAGCGCGGCAGGACTGGATTTACTACGAAGTCATTCAAAACGATTCGCCGGCATGGCGCGACGTGGTTTCCACGCAGACGCTGGCCATGCGATTTACCGACAAATTGATCCTCAACCGCGACAAGCTGCAAGGGGAACGGGAGATCGTCGTGGCGGCGCTCGACAGGAAAGTAAAACTCCAGTTCGCACTCTTCGCCATTCCTCATCATCAATGACACCCAATTTCGCGCAGGCCGTCGATCCGATCTACCTGTATGTTCTGGCGCTCCTGGACCGCATTAGTCGATCGGCAAAGATCAAGGCGCACGACGAGCGAAGCAACATCCGCCGCCTGATCGACGAAGCCGAAGCGCGTTTGGGTTTTGGAACCGAGTGGGAGCTGGCCAAATACGCCTTGGTTTCCTGGATCGACGAAATGCTGGTTGAAACCGCTTGGGAGGGTCGCGACTGGTGGGGCAACAACGTTCTGGAAATTGAGCTTTTCAATTCACGTGAGTGCAACGAGAAGTTCTTCGTCAAGGCGCGCCAGGCCTCCACGATCACGGGGCGCGACGCACTGGAGGTGTTTTACGTGTGCGTGATCCTTGGATTTCGAGGCTTGTATCAGGATCCCATATCGGGCGCCGCCGTCGCTCAGACCTTGAATCTGCCCACCGAATTGAATGATTGGGCCCGGCAGACCGCGCTCTCAATCCGCTTGGGGCAGGGCCGCGACGCGCTCGCCCCGCCCGGCCACGAAATCGCCGGCGCCCCGCCGCTGCGGTCGCGGGCCGCCGTGGTCTGGCCCTGGCTGGCCGTCACCCTGTTGGCCTCCACTGCTTTTCTGATCCTCTACCATACGTACTTTTAGCAATGGCAAAAAAGCCGGCCAAAGCGAAACCTCCCGTCGAAGAACCCGAGCCGGAGGAAGGCGATGATGCGCTTTCCCAGGCGCCGCCGCAGATTCCGCCCCCGCCGCAGGTCTCCGTGCCGGCCAAGGCTTCTTGCCTCACATTCATCGTTTTGCTGCTCGCCGAGCTGTTCGTCATCACGTTCGTCTGGTTCACCCGGCGAAGCATGCCGTTCGAGTGGCCATGGTTCATCGGCGTCAACCTGCTGATCATTGTCATTCCAATCGTCGTGTATCGCGCGGTCGCGTTGTGGATGTTCGATGAGATCGCTCGCTTTCCCGATATCGCCGGCGCCTGGCGCGCCGGGCTTGCGGAACTGCAGCGACAGGGAATGACACTTGATTCGGCGCCATTGTTCCTCGTTCTCGGCACGGGCAACGAAAAGTTGCGCCGCAATTTCATGAGCGCCGCCGACCGCGACTATCGTATCGACGGCGGCGCCGACTCGGCCGCGCCAATTTACTGGTATGCCAACGATGACGGGATATTCCTTTACTTGAACGACGTGACTTGGACCAACGCGGCAATCACGATGTACGAAGTTCATGCCGCTGCCATGAAGGGCGGTCAGCCGGTGCCGGGCGAACTGCCGCAAGCGGCGATCGGCGGACGCAAGGCTCAGCGCTACTTGGGCACGCTCGTTCCCGGCGCACTTCCGGCCGCGGCGCCGCAGAATCCGCGTGCCGAAGCGCCCTCGGATGTTGCAGCCCTGGAACGATCCGCCCCGGCGACCGCGCCGATGGCCAGGTCCAAAGGCCCTTCGTCCGCTTCGCCCGTGGATGGCGGCGCCGGCAACTACTTCCAGACCATCAGCCCCGATCAGCTTGCCAGGCCTGCC
>DATFGJ010000369.1:0-5332 GCA_035249585.1 Lacipirellulaceae bacterium | reverse complement strand
AATGTCACCTGGACCTGACGATAGTCCGAAGCCCGGCATGCCTCCGATGGGAATATCCTTTAAGAATGCGGCGGCCGTTCCTCCAGCAAGTGCGCCGGCGGCGAAACCTGACGCTGGACTCGCGGGTCGAGCCGCTGGTCTCGCCAGGCCAGCGTACGCAGCTGACGTCGGCAGGTTGACATAAGTCGGTATGTTCCGTGTTGTTGACCCGAGGCTACTGGCAGGCAACCGGCCGGCACTGGGAATTGCACCAGTGCCCAGGCCCGTGACCGCACCGCGTCTGGCGCCGCCGGGCAACGATGCCACACCACCGGATGGAATGCGCACGCCAGTGTTCGGCCTTCGGCTGGGCGTGGGCAGAGTGCCAAACGATGAGCGCGCGACTGGAATTCGGTTCTCGAAACCGCCGCCGGGCCGTGTTAATGACGACGGAAGACCGGATGGTCTCGGCATCGATGGGGTGCGACCGGCAATGGCCCCGTAGTGACCCCGGTGCGCGCGAGCTCTAGGGGCGCCGCCGTAGACCCCGCCTCCTGCGGCGCGATAACCGACGTCATTGCTCAAAAGAACGCCGATGCCACTGCCAGAAACTCCGCCGCGACTCCCAATTCCGCCGCCGCGAAAACCGCCACCCCCGCCACCGCCACGTCCGCCACGTGCCCACGCGTCACCTGACGTCCACAGGAACACTGCGGCGCTCGCAATGACTAACGCCGTGAACCCTTTCATCTTTGCACCTCAATTATTGAACCATTGCTTGGGTTCGATACTGACAGGTAGGGACAATCGGTTTCATTGTGATCCTACTACGGCGATTAACACTTTACCAGCAAACGCCGTTGTTCGGCGATTCGGAGCGTCCGTACAGCCCGCGACGGGCATATAAAACATGCCGCAAAACTGCGTACAAGGACTTATTCCTCTTGAAATTCGTAATCGCGTCATCCGCGCGTAGCTGAAGCCATGTCAACCGGCAGGTATAATGAGAGTTAACGATTAATTCGGCGGAGCCGCAAGAGGAGACTCGCTGGTTATGAACCTTGTCCGATGGCTTCGAAACTCGCAGAACGGCAACAACCGCCGCGGCGCTGCCCACATGACTTGGGCAAAAACCAGCGTCGGCCGCTCGATCTCCCGCACCGGCCTTTTCTTGAAGCGTCAGATTTGGATCTGGCCGATTATCGCCGTCGTGCTGTTGAGCTTGATTGGGCTTTTCGTTCGCCAGGCAATTGAGACGACGATGCGCAATGGCTTAAAGTCGCAATTGCAAACGGTCGTCGACCTGGAAGCGGCCATGCTGAAGTCGTGGTATCAAGTTCAACGATCGAACGCTGAATCGCTCGCGAATAACGTCGACATTCGTCAGACCGTTTATCCGTTGTTGGAGACGAGCGACGATGAGAGTGGAACGGCGGCCGACGCAACCGAAACGCTGCGTGCCAAGCTCGATAAATCGATCGGCCCTGCGATTACCGCGCACCGTTATGCTGGCTACTGGGTCGCTGACAAGAACAAACGGATCGTAGCGTCCGGTAGACGGGAACTGATCGGCCAACAGAACCTGCCCGAATACGACTCGTTCTTAACCGCCGCGTTGGACGGCAGCACGAACGTTTCAGCGCCTTTTTCCAGCATGGTTCTCATGCAGGATGATACCGGGCGGCTACGGACGGGAAAACCGACGATGTTCGTGGCTGCACCAATTCGTGACGACAGTTTTCAGGTCGTCGGGGTGCTCGCGCTGCGATTGGATCCGGATCAAGAGTTCAGTCGAATTCTCAGCCTCGGGCGTTTCGGTGAAACCGGTGAAACGTATGCCTTCGACAAAGAGGGCCGGATGGTCTCCGAGAGTCGATTCAATGACAGCCTGATTCTATTGGGCCTGCTCCCGGATCAGGAAGACTCAAAATCGATTCTGCAACTATTGGTGCGCGACCCGGGCGGCGATATTACGGCGGGATACAACCCGACCGCGCGGCGGCGTGACTTGCCGCCCACGTTTGCAGTCCAAGAAGCGCTTGCCGGGCGGGCTGGCGTAAGTGTAGATGGCTACCGCGATTACCGCGGCGTGCCGGTCGTCGGGGCCTGGAAATGGTTGCCCGAGGGCAAAATTGGAATGGTTACCGAAGTCGACTACGCCGAGGCTTTCTACCCCCTCACTATTTTGCGACGGACGTTCTGGGGACTGTTCGCGCTTTTGGCAGCGAGCGCGGCAGCAATCTTCGTATTCTCGATATTGCTCGCCCGCTCACGGCGCGAAGCCCAAAAAGCGGCGATTGAGGCGCAGCAAATTGGCCAGTACAAGCTGGAACAGAAGATCGGCTCCGGCGGAATGGGCGTCGTCTACAAGGCTCAACATGCCATGCTGCGGCGTCCCACGGCGATCAAGATGCTGGACGTCGATAAAGTGAACGAAGCCTCGATGCAGCGCTTCGAGCGCGAAGTGCAGATCACCAGCCAGCTCAATAATCCGCATACCGTGGCGATCTACGATTACGGCCGCACGCCGGAAGGCCTGTTTTACTACGCGATGGAGTACCTCGACGGGATTGACCTCCAATCCCTGGTCGAACGGTACGGGCCGCAGCCGACGCCGCGCGTGATCCATATACTGCAGCAGGTGTGCAGCTCCCTGTATGAAGCGCACTCGCTCGGACTGGTGCACCGCGACATCAAGCCGGCAAACATCATGCTCAACCGCCGCGGCGGCGAGCCGGACGTCGTTAAAGTCTTGGATTTTGGCTTAGTCAAAGCACTTGATGAGGAGAAGCGCGCAGGAGGCACGCAGCAGGGTTCTCTCACCGGGACGCCGCTCTACATGTCGCCGGAGGCGATTGAAATGCCTAATTCCGTAGATGCCCGCAGCGACCTCTATGCTCTGGGCGCCGTCGGGTACTTCATGCTTACGGGAGGACCCGTTTTTGATGCCGAAAACGTAATGGATTTGTGTAAGAAGCACATCGCCACTCCGCCGGTGCCGCCATCCGAGCGGTCGCGCACGGCCATTCCACCAGAACTCGAAAGCGCCTTGATGGCGTGCCTCGAAAAGTCTCGCGCCAAGCGGCCGCAGACTGCGCGCGATTTAAGCCTGCTACTTTCTCGCAGTTCAGAAGCAGCGGGCTGGTCTATCGAGGAGGCCGACGCCTGGTGGGGAATTCACGAGCGCGGACAAGCCAGCGCGATACGACGGGTGACGGTCCCCGCGCGCTCCACGGCCGCGGACAGCCGTGATGTGACGATCGACCTCCCTGGAAGCCGCGGCTGAGTGGTTTCGAGTGCCTGACTTTGCCAGATCGACCCGATTAGCAAGGCGATACGATGCGCCAATTCCTGATCTTTCTCCGAAAATGGCGCTACTTATTTCTTTTGGGGACGCTATTCGCATTGCTGGTAATTGAACCCATCGCGTCGTCGTTCGGCGTAATGAAATTGCTGTTCGATGCGCTTCTTGTTTTCGTGATGGCGGTGTTGGTATTCGCATTAGCAAAGGAAAGAGTTTGGCGGGTGGTTTCGCTTTTATTGTGCGCTCCAGCAGCAATTCTTTCGATTGGCAGTCACTTTCTGACCGCGACGGCGCACGACACGACGTTGCTCGCCGGCCACGCGATGAGTGCATTGTTCTTCGTGATCGTCACCGGGAAGATTGTGCAATCGATCTTCGCAACTCATGAACTTTCTTGGGACAGTGTCTTCGGCGCGATTTGTGGATTTCTGTTGTTGGGCGTGGCCTGGGGCCTGACGTATGCGACGATATACGTCGCAAACGCCGAATCATTTCATTTTGGGACCGCAATCCGCCCAAACCTCGATCGGGGTGAGCACAGCCGGCATGTTTTTATCTACTACAGTTTTGTGACATTGACGACGGCCGGATTTGGCGACGTGACTCCAGTCTCCCTGCCTGCGCGTACTCTCTCCTGGGTCGAAGCCGTGACCGGGCAATTGTACCTGGTTGTCCTGATTACCGGCCTGATTGGCGCCTTGGTCGCACGCACTACAGACCCCGCCGGCGACCGTGAGACAGAGAATAAATGAGATTCTCTGTACCAAGGCTGCACTCTGCCCGCACGGTTACCGACAACACTTTAATGGTACGCCTAATTATGATGGATTCGGCGATTGCCCTTCTCGGACTTCGGAATCGGAGCCGCACACATGAATTCTGGCAAGTATTTTGAAGCATCTCACATAAATAGATCCATTTGCTTTTGGTTCTGCCTCAGTTGTGCGGTCGCTTTTTCGAATCAGGCTGCGGCGCAGGAAATTGCGGCTCGTGCATCAAGCGATGTTACGTCGGATTCCTGGGAGATCTTCAGGGCGCTCGGCGTTGAAATCGAGCCTGGGACGAAGCATAAGCTCGCCAGCATGCCAATGACTGATTTCGTTGGCATGCGGATGGCCGTTCCTGTGTGGATTGCCCGGGGTCTGCGGCCTGGAAAAACACTAGCCGTTACTTCCGGCATTCACGGCGACGAACTTAACGGAGTCGAGATTGCGCGGCGCATCTTTGTCGAAACCGACGCCAATAAACTTTCCGGTACGCTCGTCGTCCTTCCCGTTCTCAACCGGCATGGGTTTCTCACTGGTAGCCGCTACATGAGCGACCGCCGCGATTTGAATCGTGCCTTTCCCGGCAATCCGAACGGCAGTTCAGCGGCAATCACGGCTCATTCAGTGTTTGGGCCGGTGATCCTCAATGCAGACGCACTCGTGGATTTGCACACGGCATCCGATCGGCGCGTCAATCTGCCGCAAATTCGGACCGATCTTAGCAGCCCGGCCGCGCTTGAACTGGCGCGCAGTTTCGGCACGGGCGTCGTGCTCAACGGCGCGGGGCCGAAGGGAAGCCTGCGGCGCACCGCGCTGGATACCGGTGTTCCGGCCATTATTTATGAAGCGGGCGGCGTCCTTGTACTACAGCCAGAAGAAATCGAAAGGGGAGTGACCGGTATCCAAAACATTATGCGCTACCTGGGAATGATCGCCTCCGATCGTGGCGACGGCGATGCACCCAAAGCAATTGTCTACAAGAAGACCCGCTGGCTGCGGGTTCCTCCCGGTGCTGCCGGCATGTTCCTCACGACGCATAAGCCAGGCGACGAAGTCAAACGCGGCCAGGAGCTGGGCACTGTGGTTGACCCTCTGAGCGACACGAAGTCGGCGATTGTTTCGCCCGACGACGGAGTCATTATCGGTATGGAGCTTCCGAACGTCGTCTATACGGGTGATGCCTTATTTCACCTCGGTCTAGAGAAAATGGAACAATAAAACTGCTTTTCATACCAAGTGACGAGCATGGTGTCGGCTTGCGGCTGATTCTCACTCAGCACAC
>DATFGJ010000368.1:0-2943 GCA_035249585.1 Lacipirellulaceae bacterium | reverse complement strand
AGCAAGTTCGAATTGTATGTAACGGGTGCCTGGGGCAACGCCCCAGCAGATTTCAACTTTCTGGGGCGTTGCCCCAGCCACCCACCGCCGCGCATAGCGAATTGTCAATGACTACCATCAGCATGATCTTGGCGCAGGCGTCTTCGAGCGGCCCCAGCCTGAGCATTCAATGGGCGATTGTCCTCTTCTTGCTGATTTTGGGCCTGCTTGTCACGCTCTCGCCCGCACGGCGCACCTTTGAAGTGAAGCGCCCGAAAGATGAATGATCTGTAGCAGGCACACTCCGTGTGCCGTCCGCTGATGCACGATTGGCGTTCAAACTGAGGCTGCTGCGGCACACCGACCCGGCACCCGGCTAAACCGGCCGCCGGCTGCCCGGTGCCTGCTACCTCACGCCGCCGCCCGTTCCTGCCCCTGGCAGAATTCCGCGACCGCCTCGATGACGAAGTCCTGCTCGGCCGCCGTGAGCTCTGGATACACGGGCAGCGACAGCACTTCGCGGCACGCCTCTTCCGTTGCCGGAAGACTGCCCGGCTCGTAGCCCAGCGCCGCGAAGCACTTCTGCAGGTGGAGCGGGACCGGGTAATAGATGGACGAGCCGATTTTGCGCTCGGCCAGATGCTTCTGCAGCGCGTCGCGGCGGCCTGCGCCAACTCGCACGGTGTACTGATTCCACACGTGGCCGCATCCTTGCGCCGACGTCGGAGCAATGATGCTCTCATCGATGCCGCGCCGGGCAAACTCTTCGGTATAGCGCGACGCGTGCCTTTCGCGCGCCGCCGCCCAGTTGCCCAGCAGCGGCAACTTTACGTTGAGCACGGCCGCCTGGAGCGCGTCGAGCCGGCTGTTAAGGCCGACGAAGTGATGGTAGTAGCGCGGCTGCTGCCCATGATCGCGCAGCACGCGGAGCCGAGCTGCCAGCTCCTCGTCATCCGTGGTGATGAGTCCGCCGTCGCCGAAGCCCCCCAGATTCTTGGTCGGATAAAAGCTAAAGGCACCCAGCGTGCCGAGCGAACCGGCCCGCCGCCCGCGGTACTCGGCGCCAATCGCCTGGCAGGCGTCTTCAATGATCGGTACGCCGCGCGCGGCGGTGGCGATTTGCCGGATTTCACCCATCTCCACACACTGGCCGAACAGGTGCACCGGGATGATGGCCTTGGTGGCCGTCGACATCTTATAGAGCACGTCGGCCGGATCGAGATTGAACGTGCCACGACGGATGTCGGCAAAGACCGGCCTGGCGCCCAGGCGCCACACGGCGCTGGCCGTGGCGAAAAACGTGAAGCTAGGCACAATCACCTCGTCGCCCGGCCCCACGCCGAGCACCATCAGCGATAACAAGAGTGCGTCGCTGCCCGAAGCGCATCCCACGGCATGCCGCACGCCGCAATATTCGGCCATCGCCGATTCAAAACGCACACAGGCCGGCCCATGGACAAACGCGCCCGACTCGCAGACCTCGGCCATCGCCGCATCAACTGCCGCGCGAAGCCGGCGGTTCTCGCGCGAGACATCGAGCATCGGGACACTCTGCGGGCGGGACGGCGACTTCAACGTTGTCATAGGGGTAATCCTCAATGTGGAAACGAGTTGCGGGCGGCAAGATTAGATCGATTCCCGCTGGCGGTCAACGCCAAGCCGTCGCAGTGCTTGCAGGTCGCCAAACGCCAACGAATAATCATGGTTCGCCAGCGCAGCGACGGACCTTGGTTTCACGCGGCTCTTCCACAAAACCCAAGTTAAAAAGGAGCATCAGCCATGACCCTGTTTTCACCAAACCGAAGCGCTTGGATTCTGGCGTTAGCGACTACGATGGCCGCGTTGGCGCCGTGCGCGGCGCCCGCTCAAGAGCAAGCCCAGCTGCCGCAAGTCAGCGACGAGCACAAGCTCTTGCACAAGGACGTCGGCACATGGGACGCGACGATGAAAATCTGGCCGCAGGAAGGCGCCGAACCGATCGAAAGCAAAGGCACAGAAACGAACGAACTATTTCAAGGCGGCATGTGGCTCATCAGCCGATTCAAGGGCGACATATTCGGCATGCCATTCAGCGGGATGGGCACCATGGGTTACGACCCCATCGACAAGAAATACGTTGGCACCTGGGTCGACTCGATCAGCCCGCACCTCACGATCATGAAGGGCGAATATGATGCCGCATCGAAGACCATGACGGCGGTTGCCGAAGGCCGCGATTTCGAAACCGGCCAGGTCACGCAGTCGAAGCACATCACGCGCTTCACTGATGAGAACACGCGCACCTTCGAGATCCACGCCAAGGAGGAGGGCGGCAAAGAACGCAAGGTCATGGAAATCCAATACAAGCGCCGCAAGGGCTGATGCTCGTTGACCGTGGTTGTGACCCCATTCAAACGGCGCCCAACAAACCCCGCCTTTCGGTTAAGAGCGCTTGATAATATGGAACCGCCAAGTGCGCCAAGGACGCCAAGAAATGCAAATCTCGCAGTTCTTCTTGGCGATCTAGGCGTCCTTGGCGGTTTAATCCTCTTTATCGAATCTGTTAGTTCCAACCTTGTGGCTTTAATTCAATGAACAGGCAAATTCGATCTGTGTTCGTTTTGGCGGCCCTTATTGGAGCGAGCGCAGCGTCTCGTGGCGCCGAACAACAAACTGGCAAGTGGATCCAGCTCTTCAACGGCAAGGACCTCACCGGCTGGACGCCCAAGATCAAAGGCTTCGAGCTGGGCGACAACCACGCCGACACGTTTCGCGTTGAGGACGGCATCTTGAAAGTCGCCTACGACAAGTATCAAGGCCCCTACCGCGGCCGCTTCGGCCACCTGTTCTATGAAAAGCCATTTTCGAACTACGTGCTGCGAATCGAGTATCGATTCGTTGGCGAGCAGGCCCAGCGCGGCCCGGAATGGGCGATTCGCAACAGCGGCGTCATGATCCACGGCCAGAAGCCGGAAACGATGCTCA
>DATFGJ010000367.1:0-4583 GCA_035249585.1 Lacipirellulaceae bacterium | reverse complement strand
TACCTCGAAGCGCATTCGCTCGGCGTCTACTTGGAAGGATTGCCGTGATGCGCCGGGTCGGGGCGGCGCGGTCAGTTGGCTGGTCACGCCGCCGGTCGATTGCGATCCGGCTGCCGCGGCTGGCGGCGCCTCGGGTTGCAGACGAAACGTGGTGATCAGCTCGTCAGTTCGGCCCACCAGCTGCGGCGACTGAATTTCCACGCCACCACTGGCCGTCAATCGATCGGGTGCCAAACGGACTTTGCCCTTGGAATCGGAACCTTGCGCGATGGACAAGCCGACTCCGCCAGCGGCGGTGGCCGCTTCCAACTCGCGCATCGACAACTTGATTCGATCGGCCACTAGTCCGCCGGCGTCCGCCATCATGAGCCCTGGCCGGCCGTCCATTATGAGCACCGGCTGCCCTTGTTCGCGTCCCAATTCGATCGACTGCTGCCAGGCGGCATGCACGACTTGCCCCGGCTTGGTCGGATCGGGCCGATATTCCAGCGAGCCAGGGCCCTTGGCGCGGAACCGGCCAAGTGACGCGCCCGTCTCACCCGACGGATGTTGATAATCGATGACCGGCGCTCTCAGCACGTTGGGGCCGTAGCGCAGAATCACATCGTCGCCGCCGCTGATCTGGACGCGTTTTTCGCGCAAGCCGATTTGAATGCGCTCGCCACGGGCCTCGGCGCGGCGGGCCGGCGAGATGATCACGACCGGATGCCCTTCGGCGATGAGCATTGCCGGTTCAAGTCGCAACAGATCGCGCTGCTGCCGCCGGCGCGGCTCGGAGACGATCGGCTCGACCTTGCCGCCGGCAGCTGGCTTCGGCGCAAAATAAAGATCCAATTGATTGCATGTCAGCTGATCGCTCGGTCCTGCCGGATTGAGTTGACGCAACTCGACGTCGCGATCCAGGCTGGCGCGATAGGGGCGAACGAAATCGAAAACAAACGGCCCGCTGCAGCTGACCTCAACCGGCGGATTCGCCGCCCCATTTCCCTTCCCTTTTTGAGAGTCGCTGGCGGATGGTTTTTCCGCGCCAGGCAACTGATTATCGGTCTCCAACTGCAGGCGCAAGCGCACATCGCGGCGAATTTCCAATGAATCTGCGGTGGGCAGCTTCAAACCGGATTCCTTTGGCCGCACGTGCTCCTCGGCCAAAAACCGCAGTTCCAGTTCCCGCCCGACGCCCGCATTCGGCCCCAGCCGAAAGCGCACCGGCTGATCCGTGTGCAGCAGCTTGGAATTCATTTCCAGGTCAGCGGTCTCTAAGAACAAGTCGTCGGCAGGCCCAGGCTCGCGCATGTCGCTGCGAATAATGATGCGGCCGGGAAATTGACCGCCCGTCACTTCGCCGATCTGCCAACGTTCCGGCCTGAAGTCGGCGAAGTCCAATCGTGCGCCTTGCGGCGCCTCGAGAATCACCGCGTCGCGCGGTGGCAGAATTCCCGCGCGCGGCGGGGTCGGAAAATACAGCACGGCGAAGCGGTTGATGGCGACTCGGGCCGGCGAGCGGCCATCGTCCTCTACATTCGGCTTGGCGTCGAGCGGCTTCCAGTCATCCACGACCAACATCCCGGTCTCATCGGCGCTTGTAATCACCTTGGGCGGGCGCGTCTGCGACCAGTGGTCTTTCGGAAAATAGTTGGACAACAGCAGCTGATACTTCGAAGCCGATTTTGCAGCGTCACTCTTTTCGGCGGTTGTCGGAACGTGGCGCCGCGTGGCCTTCAAGGGCGGTTCCATCCAAGGCACCGCCACGCGCGCGTACGCCTGATAGACCGCGAAGATCGCGATGAACGTGGCGAGGCTGCGGAGGATGCGTCGAAGCATTTTGGCTGCGGCCGACGGTTGAATAACGCTAAAGGATGCAGGATGCAGGATGCGGGATGCAAGGGAAGAAACAGAATGCCTTGTCCTTGCCCCCTGCATCCTGCATCCTGCATCCTCGCGCGAAACTATTCGTCATGTGTCATTCCCCCGATACCGCCGAACTACGTCATCCCAACGGCCCGTATTCTTGAGGATCAGCTCGACGACTTCGCGCACCGGCGCGCGCCCGCCCGGCACGCTGGTGGTGTATTTGGCCGCGCGGCGCACGTCTTCGACGGCGTCGGCGACCGCCACGCCAAGGCCCACGGCTCGGATTGTTGCCAAATCCAACAGATCGTCGCCGATGTAACAAACCTGTTCGCGCGTGATGCTCAGGTCGGCGGCAATTGCATCAACTGCCGGCAGCTTGTCGTCGACGCCCAGCTGTACGATATCGAGCCACAGGTCGGTGGCCCGACGGCGAATTGCCTCTAATTTGCGGCCGGTCACGATGCCGAACCGCTTGCCCGCCTCGCGCCACAGCCGCACTCCCATGCCGTCGCGAATGTGGAACGTAACCATCTGGCTGCCGTCGTCCAGCACGTGAATGCCGCCGTCGGTCATGACGCCGTCAACGTCGCTGAGGATGAGCTCAATTCGGGCGCACGTTGCGGCGAAGGACATTTTGGTTATTTGCTACCTCGCCGTAAGCGCGCCGGCCGCGGCGATTCGTGCTGGAACGCACCGCTTCCGCTTGCGATATCGCACCGTCGTAATTGTCCGAACGACATTCGGCCTTGCGGCCGACGCCAACGATCACGCCACTTTTTTCGGCGACGCACTGGCCGCCTGGCTTTCCGGCTCTAGCCCGACGACGTCTGTTACATCAATGAGTCCAATCGGCCGGCCGGCTTCATCGACCACAGGCAGTTCGCTAAATTTCCGCTTGGCCAACAGGGCGATCGCCTCGGCCATGCGCGAGCCGCTGACGACAGTCGTGGGACGCGTGGCCATGACGTCGCGAATCGGCCGGTCGAGCGCCGCTTCATCGCGCCGCTCGAACAGCCGCGCCAAGTCGCTGTCGGTGAACAGGCCGGTGAGCTTGCCATGTTTATCCGTAAGCATAATGGCGCCGCTGCGGCGGCCAGGCCGGCTCGAGGCCACGATCACCTGACGAACGGTGAGGCCGTCTTTTGCCTGGCGGCATTCCGAAAGCGGCCGCATAATGTCGTCCACGCGACTCAGCCGCCGTCCGAGCGAGCCGCCCGGATGAAAACGGGCGAAATCATCAGCCTGGAAATTCCGCATCTTGCTGAGCACGAGCGCGAGCGCGTCGCCGACCGCCAGCATGGCCGTGGTACTGGTGCTTGGCGCCAGGCCTAGCGAGCACACTTCTTCCAATTCACCAAGTTCGATCACGACCGTCGCGGCGCGGCCAATCGTCGTCATGTGCGAGGCCGTGATGGCGATGAGCGGCACACCGAACTCACGCAGCGACGGCAAAAGCTGTACGACTTCGGCGGTCTCGCCGCTCTGCGTGAGCATGAGCACCACGTCGTTGGGATGGATCCGTCCCAGATCGCCATGAAATGCTTCGGCCGGGTGCACAAAATGAGCCCGCGTGCCGGTGGATGCGAGCGTGGCGGCAATCTTCTGTCCGATGATGCCCGCCTTGCCCATCCCGGTGACGATCGCGTTGCCCTTGCAGGTGAACATCAGCTTCACTGCTTCGCAGAACGACGAGCTGAGGCGATAGGAGACTTTCCACACGCCGGCGGCCTCGCGGCGCACGATCTCGCGGGCAGCGCGCAGTTGTTCTTCGGGAGTCAGCTTGGCGGGAGCCGGCGCGATGCGCCGGCGATTTGCTTCCTTGCTCATAGAGCGCGTCTTCCTTGACGGGCTAGTGGAGCGGCGTGTGTGTGACAAAACCGTTCAGATTCTAGCCGAGAATTAAGGGGCAGCGATTTTAACGCAATGCGCCGACGGCCACAACGCGGTTGTCGCGGCGCAAAATCACAGCGTGCGCGCAAAAAAAGCTCCCAGAAAAGCACACGTCCCAGGGGGGCAAAGGACGTTGTAACCTTTCCGGGAGCGATTGGACGCAATCACGCTTGCGTGCGGGCGGATGCCCGGCAGGAAGCGCCTATGGGGGAGCGGGCGCCGTGCCGAGCATCGGGGAGTGTATCGTAGCGGATGGCGGGCTTCCGTGCCAACGCCAACCGCTGCGGGGTCGCCGTCTCCCAACCGGGGGGTGACCCATCCACGTGGTTCGTTTGTCTCCGTGTGAACGGTAAAAGTGCTTTGCTCGTCGAGCGGCTCAGCGGAGCGGCTCGTCATGTACCAAAGTATCTGAAACTGTTCGCGATATTGCCTATTTTCGGCTCGAACACGGCGGCTTGCCTCTCATGCGTCCGTCGTGGGCCGGGAGAATACGGCACGACAAACAGCCGGTCAAGGCTGATTTGTCGGTCCGCTAATCGCGCCTGCAAGCAACTTGTAACAGGAAGTGGTGTCAGGGTTTCCCGACGGGAGCAACACGGCCGGCGGGGGTTATCCCCACAACTCAACGTGTCACTTTAGCCTGAAATTTCCGGCTACAGAATCGAACGGCACGGTGCCAGCCGGGCCGGATACGGCAATCGCTGCAATCGATCGGCAGTTGGATCGCTTGGCCGTATGGTTGTCGTAACGACAATTACCACCCGGCGCGACAGAACTGGGCGCTGCCGATTCGGTTGAGAACCGCGCACCGAAGTGAGACACGGCACAGTTGTCGCCAATGT
>DATFGJ010000366.1:0-9121 GCA_035249585.1 Lacipirellulaceae bacterium | reverse complement strand
GTTGTAGCGATAGTAGTAGGCACACGCCGTGTGCCGAAACCTTTACACTGGTAGACCAACAACTGGCAACAGGACGCGGTATGGAGCTTCTGCTGCGGCACACCGACCCGGCACCCGGCTGCTGGGTGCCCGGTGCCCGCTACTACTCTGGCATTTTGCCTTCGACCAGCTCGCGCTCCCACTGGTCCATAAGGGGCCAGTCGATAGCACACGTGCCGAAGTCGGCCATGTGGAGATACGTTTCGAGCCGCGCAATCGTGCTGTCGATGAGGCGTTCGTCCTTGCGAAACACCGGGCCGTGGCTGGGCAGCAGCCACTCGACGTCGCTCGCCCGGATCCGCTGCAGCGACTTGATGAAGCTCTGAATGCTGCTGCCGTGGTGGGCGTCAATAGCGCCGACGCAGCCGTCGCGGAAGAGATTGTCGCCGGAGAACAGCAGATTGCCCAATCGGAAGGAAAGCTGCCCGTTCGTGTGGCCGGGGGTGTGCCAGACTTCTAGTTCCAGCCGGCCGACGCGAATACGGTCGCCGTCGTCGACCAGTTTTTCCACTTTTACTGGCGGCATGTCGAGGTGGATATTTTGCGCCGTGATCTCAGCGTACGTAGCCAGCTTGTCGCCCGATTCCAGCGGCTGGGCTGCGAGCGGGTGAGATGTCACCGTCGTCTTGAGCACCTGTCTGGCTTTGGCAAATCCTTGTATGTGGTCGACGTCGGCGTGCGAAGCGATCAACGTCACACATTTCGAAAAGGGAAAGTCGAGCTGGCGGATGATCTCGAGCAGCTCGTCGACCGCATCCTCGTAACCGATGTCGATAAGGGCCCAGTTGTTGTCGGCGTCGTAAATGAGATACACGCTGCACCCGGTCACGCGCCGCCGAGCCTGATGATTGAGCTCGATGACGTGCGGAAACAGCGGCTGGCGCTTGAGCATGGCCATGCGAATCCTTCGTGAAGCGCGAAAAGCGAGCAACCGCCGATGATAGAGGGCCGCGGGCGGACGTGCAACCAGCCACAATCGTGCGTCGACTTAGTCGGTGAAACGCGGATAGCGCAATTTACTCCCCGATCAAAGATTGGAGGCTAAAAGTGTTATTGATTCTGAGTTTCAAGAATGGCGGCAAGACCGGCGCGGTAGTCCGGATAGGCGAGCTTGACGTTTAGTTCTCGAAGCATTCGCGTATTACGAATGCGGCGATTCGTTACAGCGCGCTCAGCTCTCGGCGAGTCTGGAGCCGGTTCAACGAACCTGGGAGGCGGAGCGCCAATTTGTCGAGCCAATTCAGCGTAGTACTCGCCCCGCAGGATAGGATAGCCATCGCTGACGCAAACGATTTGCAGACCATTCGCGAAAGGAGGCAACCTGGCGGCAGCGTCGACGACCATGGCCGCGTCGTCGACATGAATCAGGTTTAAAAATCCGCTGCCACGCGCAGGGATTGGATGACCGCCGAACAACTCATTGAGAAACGGCACGCGTAGCGGCCCATAGATGCCGGCCAACCGGAGAACAATACTCTGTTTAGCGATTGGATGCGCGGACAGTGCTTTTTCGGCCGCGAGCGACGCTTTGCCGCCATCACGTTGAGGATCAGGCGCGGTGTTCTCATCGACCCATTCGCCGCTGCCCGCGCCATACACGCCTGTCGTGCTGATGTAAATGAGGCGGCCGGTTTCCGGCGCGAGCGCTTCAAGGACATTTCGCATTCCGCCGGCGTATACATCGTCGATCGGTTTACCGGCCGACCGGTCGTAACCGACCGCAAACAAGACGACATCCGCGATCGGCAGGTCTTTCAGCGTCTCCGGACGCGTGACGTCGGCGAGGATTGTTTCGTAGCCTGTCTGCTTGAAACTGGCTGCCCGCTCGGCAGAGCGCGTTACCACAAAAACTTTTGCTCCTTGCTCGCGCCAGCGGATTGCGACGCGCTGCCCCAGGTACCCGCAACCGAAGATGAGCTTGTTCATTTCGACGGCGATCTAGTCAATCGCCTCCGGCGCCTCCTGTCCGCGGGCGCCTGATTCGAGGTAAGCGGTGAGCATGATCTGCGCCGCAAGCTGGTCGCGGCGCGCCTGCCGTTGTTTCTTTGTCAGCTGTGCTGCCCCCAGAATCTCATCCGCTTCAGCCGTCGTAAAACGCTCGTCGAAGTATTCGACGGGGATGCCGGTGAGGTTCCCGAGCCATTTTCCGAACGCTCGGGCTTCTCTCGATTTCTCGTTCTCACCGCCGTGCAAGTGAACCGGCAAGCCGACCACGAATAGGCCAATCTTTTCCTCGCTGGCCAGGCGTCCTAAGTAAATGGCGTCGAGCGATTCCGTGCGCCGATTGTAATTCGCAAACGGCGTGGCGATGCCGACTTCCGTATCGGCCAGGGCGATGCCGATGCGTACGGTGCCAAAGTCGATGCCGGCGATTCGCATGCTAGAACAAACGCGAAGCCCGAGTATCGCCGTCAGTCCCCGGCTTTGCCGGAGGTTTAATGGCCGCCAGCGTCGTTACACAAACCCCCGGCAAAGCCGGGGGCTGCCGGGCGAGTGAAGTCGCTACCTTGATTCGATGGGGTCGCGCGTTTCCTCGCTTTCAAAATAACCATGCGCCAGGAAGCGGGCCGCCAATTCGTGGACTTTTTGGTCGTTCATGAAGAAGCTGTGCAGCACGCTCAGCCGACGGAAGTCGCGTGCTCCCGGCAGCCGCGTGCTTTCTACGGTGATGACGCCGTCGTCGTCGCCAGGTATGAGCGGATTGTAGCCGCGCCCGTCGCCCTTGCCGCCGGCCAGCACTCCGAATTCGAAGGGCGGCGTCGTTAGCCGCGATTCCAGATCTTCCCAGCCGGTGGCCAACTGTTCGGCCGCCGCGCCGGCGATGAATGATGCGAATTGCGTGCGAAGCAGCTTGGTTGCCAGCTGGGGCTGGAAGTTGGGCGGCGCCAGCATGACCATTCGGCCGAACGACTGGCCTTCCGGAAGCGCCGCCCCGCCGTCGGCAAAATCCTTGAGCCAGTGCCGCACTACAAGATTGCCCAAGCTGTGGGCGACGAAGTTAATCTCGCTGATGCCTTCTAAGCTACGGACGCAGCTGTCGAGCGAACGAGCATGGTCGGCCACGCTTCCGCGCGTTGTTGGATAGCCCATGCAGAAGACCGAATAGTCACCGGCCTGGGCGATCGCGGCCCGCAGCCGGGCCATGGCCGAGCGCGTGCGGAACAGGCCGTGTAGAATCACGACGGCCTTGCCCTGCATTGGCGCCAAGTTATCGCGGCGACGAATTTCCGTCAGCGTTTCACGGCACGTTTCATACGTTCCGGATGCATGGCGGTGATTCGCGCCATCGAGCAGTCGGTGATGGCCAGTGAGCGCGTTGCGCTGAATCCGCCAATCGTGGAAAAAGCAGACATCGGCCCAAAACTGCTTGCCGCCAGCGGTCTTGTTCATGAAATCCATCCAACTGGGCGCCGTGAGGTTTGGAGCGGCGGCGCGCGCGTCCGCGCTAGTCCGCAACTGCCCTGCGCCGAGGGCGCCCCAAATCGTGGCACAGAATTGGCGTCGGTTCATGATCGGTAGCCGGGGTCTGTGACCCCGGCATTTGCTTGGGCCGGCCTCGGGAGTGGCCGGCTACAGTTTACAAGTATTCTTTCCAGCCGAGTTCTTCAAGCCGCTTTACGACCTGCCGAATTTGCTCTTCATCGTGCCTGTTAGCCACAAGTGTCGCGTTGGGTGTGTGTACCACGATGCAATCGTTCAGACCGAGCGTGACAACGAGGTGATTGTCGTCGGTTCGCACGATCGTACCGTGAGTGTTGACTCCAACGTGTCGGCCAATGATCGTATTCCCATTTTTGTCGGATCCGACCAGCCGGGCCAGTGACTGCCAACCGCCCAAATCGTCCCATTCGAAGGGCGCTTCGATCACGACCACGTCGCTGGCGTGCTCCATGACGGCGTAGTCGATCGAGATCGGCTTGACGGCCGCGAACTCACGGCCAAACACGGCGTCGTGCTGTTTTGTGTCCCAAGCCTCGACAATAGTTTGCAAATGCTGGAGCATTGCCGGTTGATGCCGCCGCAGGGACTCGAGGATCGTGGCCGCACGCCACACGAAGATTCCGGCGTTCCAATAGTATTCGCCCGATTCGAGATAATTCTTGGCCGTTGTGGCGTCGGGTTTTTCCTTAAATTGCTTGACTGAGAAGGCCCGGCCTGGGACCGAGACGCCCGGCCTCGCTTCCGAGAGCGGGGCGCCGCGATGGATGTATCCGAACACTTCAGCCGGATAGGTAGGCTTGATTCCAAACGTCACAATGCGGCTTGGCGAGGCGTCAACCAATTCCGCAGCCTGCCGAATTGCGGCTTGAAACTCCGCGGCCGGGCGAATGACGTGGTCCGCGGGCATAACGACCATGGTCGCTTCGGGGTCGCTGCGGCTCACAAGCAGCGCGGCCAGGCCGATGCATGGCGCCGTGTCGCGCTTGCACGGCTCGCCGACGATCGCTGAATCGGGCAGTTCAGGCAGTTGTTGCCGCGTCGCTGCAACAAGCCGCTGGTTGGTAACGATCAGTCGGCGTTCACTCGGTACCAGATCGCCGAGCCGATCGACTGTTTGGCGGAGCATCGTGGCCTCGCCGACCAGCTGCAGCAGCTGCTTGGGTGCGTCGTTCCGGCTGGCGGGCCAGAACCGCGTCCCCGTGCCGCCGGCCATAATGATCGCGTGGAGCATGTGAGGGGGTTGGAGGCTGTGGACTGACCACTGGCAGGCGAGGCCGATTCAGCGGCAAGGACGTCATTTCAGCATACCCAACAACTCGCGCGCAGCGGAGGCCGGTTCGCCGGTCCCAGTTACCGTCGAGGCGACCGCGACACGCGAAATACCCGTCGCCAGCACATCCGGCAAGTTCTTCGCGCTAATCCCGCCGATGGCGAATGTCGGCAACCGGATTTCCGCCGCTGCTGCCCGCAGATAATCGAGTCCCGCGAATGCCTCGAATGATTTCGTTTGGGAGGCAAATGTCGGCCCGGCACCCAGGTAATTCGCCCCTTCGAGCGCTGCCGCCCGCGCCTGCTCGATATTGTGCGTCGAAACGCCGATCAGCATCCGCGTGCCGACGATCGTTCGCACTTCCTTTGCAGGCAGGTCCGCTTGGCCGATGTGTACGCCGTCGGCGTCCACAGCCGCAGCAATGTCGGCCCGGTCGTTAATTATGGCAAGCGTCGACTTTTGTGCATGGCAATCAGCCCCCGGCTCTGCCGGGGGTTGCAAAGTATTACGATCGAGCGCGGCGCTAAGCCCAGGCCGAGGCGGGGGCTGACTGCGAGTGCGGTCGCCGGCGCGTGTGAGCGAAACGAGCAATCGAGCACGGCTAAGCAGCTCGCGGTCGTCGAGGCGCTTATCGCGCAGCTGGATCATACCCACCCCGGCATTCACAAGCGCTCGAACGAGCCGTTCAAACTCGGCCGCGGTATTGCAGCCATCGATGAGCACGCAGAGGCGCACATTCTCAAGCCGGTCTCGGCTCGACCGGCTTACGTCGATCGCTTTTTCCAAGGTATAAAGCCGGTAGCGCAGCGACTCCATCGATCGCGCGAAAGCAGGATCGGTCAATTTGGCATATTCTTCGAGGCTGCGCAGCGATTGTTCGGTTCGCTTCAAACTCGCCAGGCAAACCGCCCACATGTCCGACCGGGCGTGTTCGGCGGGCGTGGTCAGCCCCGTACCCACGTCGTGCACTGTATCGCGAGCTGCGTGCCGGTCCAACGACGGAAACGCGGCGTCCGCTGCTACCAGATCATGCCGCAGCGTCTTAGCTTCGCCAGTTAGGAACCGGTCATCGAGTGCGAAACGGACGTAGTCTTCGACGACGCGCAGACCTTCAGTTGCGCGATTCAGCGAGGCGTCGAGGATCCTAAAAAGTGGAGCGGAGGGCATACGTATTGGCAAAATTACTCGTCCCTAAAGCGGCCGTTCCGTACCACGTCAAGGGCATGATGGTCACTCGCCCGTAGCCTGCTAAATGCGATCATACTGCCGCCCAATGTGTACTGACAGCACCGGCGGTTTGCTTTACCACGAGCTAAAGCTATGCGCCGCTTTTACTTGCCTTGAACCGCGGCTATTACGGGGCTACACTTTTGGAGACTTTGCCTGCCACGTAGCCGAGTTTTTCCAAAACTCGGATCCGCGTGTCGGAGACAGGCGGCTATGTGGGCCTACCCTATTTGACTCAACGCATACAATTGAAGCGGATTAACATTGGGCCGCGCGTTTTCGCCTGTCCACTGATTGGTCCATACAACCGGAGCAAGAAATGTACGAACGTTTTACTGACCGAGCCAGAAAGGTGATGCAGCTGGCCAACCAAGAGGCCCAGCGCTTCAACCATGAATATATTGGCACGGAGCACGTCCTGCTCGGCCTCATCAAAGAGGGCAGCGGCGTGGCGGCCAACGTGCTCAAGAACCTCGACGTCGATCTTCGCAAGATTCGCCTCGAAGTCGAGAAGCTCGTCCAGAGCGGGCCGGACATGGTCACGATGGGGAAGCTCCCCCAGACACCGCGGGCCAAGAAGGTCATCGAGTACTCGATGGAAGAGGCCCGCAACTTGAATCACAACTACGTTGGCACCGAGCATATCCTCTTGGGCCTGTTGCGCGAGCAGGAAGGCGTGGCGGCCCAGGTGCTCATGAATCTCGGGCTCAAGCTGGAAGAAGTTCGCGAAGAAGTTCTTAATCTGCTTGGACATGGCATTGAGGGTGGCGAGGGCGAGCGAGGCGGCCGCGGTGGCGTTGGCGAAGAAAGCGGCGAGGGACGCAAGAGCCGCAGCAAGACGCCCGCGCTCGATAGCTTCGGCCGCGACCTCACCGAGCTGGCCCGCCAGAAGAAACTCGACCCCGTGATCGGCCGTGAGAACGAAATCGAGCGGGCGATCCAAATCCTCAGCCGCCGCACGAAGAACAACCCGGTGCTGCTAGGCGAAGCGGGCGTTGGCAAGACGGCCATCGTCGAAGGCTTTGCCCAGCGCGTGGTCGAAGGCGATGTTCCCGAGCTGCTGCTGGATCGCCGTATCGTCGTGCTGGATCTCGCCATGATGGTCGCTGGCACGAAATACCGCGGCCAATTCGAAGAGCGGATCAAGGCCGTCATGAACGAAGTTCGCCGGGCCAAGAACACGATCCTATTCATCGACGAGCTGCACACGCTGGTCGGCGCCGGCGGCGCCGAAGGTGCGATTGACGCTTCGAACGTCCTGAAGCCGGCCCTGGCCCGCGGTGAGATCCAGTGCATCGGCGCCACCACGCTCGACGAGTACCGCAAGTACATCGAGAAGGATTCCGCCCTTGCACGGCGGTTCCAGGAAATCCTTATCGACCCGACCACGCCGGACGACACGGTAAAAATTCTCCGCGGTCTGCGCGACCGGTACGAGGAGCATCACCGTGTGCAGATCACCGATGATGCGATCCAGTCGGCCGTTGAGCTAAGCGACCGCTACATCACGGGCCGCTGCCTGCCCGACAAGGCGATCGACGTGATCGACGAGTCGGGCGCACGCGTGCGTCTCAAGAGCATGTCGAAGCCGCCCAACCTCAAGGAGATTGACGAGGAAGTCGAGGCCTTAAATCGCCAAAAGGAAGAGGCGGTAGCTAACCAGGACTTCGAGCAGGCGGCCCGACTGCGCGACCAGGCCGACAAGCTCAAAAAGAAGAAGCAGCAGATCACGAAAGAATGGCGCGAGAAATCGCGTGAGAACGGCGGCGTCGTCGACGAGGACGTCATTGCCGAAGTCGTCTCGAAGATGACGGGCATCCCGCTCACGCGGATGACGACCGAAGATTCCCTGCGTCTAATGCAGATGGAGCAAGAACTCCACAAGCGCGTGATCAGCCAGGACGAGGCGATCAAAGCGGTCGCCCGGGCGGTCCGTCGCAGCCGCAGCGGCCTGCAGGACCCGAAGCGGCCGACCGGCACGTTCGTGTTCGCTGGCCCGACGGGCGTCGGTAAGACGCTGCTCGCGAAGGCGCTGGCCGAGTTCATGTTCGGCGACCAGGACGCCCTGGTGCAGATTGACATGAGCGAGTACATGGAGAAGCACAATGTGAGCCGGTTGATCGGCGCTCCGCCGGGATACGTCGGCTACGAGGAGGGCGGTCAGCTCACCGAGCAGATTCGCCGCCGGCCATATGCCGTGGTGCTGCTGGATGAAATCGAGAAAGCACACCCGGAAGTGTTCAACATGCTGCTCCAGGTCATGGAAGAAGGCCGGCTGACCGACAGCTTTGGCCGCAACATCGACTTCCGCAACACGATCCTGATCATGACAACCAACGCGGGAGCCGAGGCCATCAAGAATGAGGCAGCATTCGGCTTCACCAAGCCGGACCAGGATGCCACGTATGAGAGCATGAAGACTCGCGTCACGGAGGAAATCGAAAAGGTCTTTAGGCCGGAGTTCATCAACCGCGTCAACGACATCATCGTGTTCCGCCACTTGAACGAGGAGGACATGAAGCACGTCGTCGACCTGGAACTCAGCAAAGTTCGCGACCGGCTCAAGGAGAAGGGCCTCGTGATCGAGCTGACCGACGAGGCCAAGGAATTCCTCGTGAAGAAAGGCTCGAACACCGACTACGGCGCCCGCCCGCTTCGGCGAGCGATCGAGACGTTTGTCGAAGACCCGCTGGCCGAGGAACTTCTCAAAGGCGAGTTCGCCGGCAAGGACGTTGTGCGCGTCGAGGTCAAGAAAGTGGGCGACAAGAAGCAGCTCGTGTTCGAGGGCCGCTCCACGAAGGGCCAGCCTGAGCCGGAGCCGGTGGGCGCCGGTGCGCCAGCCGGCGGCGAAAGCGCACCCGACAGTGCTGGTTCATAAGCACGAGTGATAATTGTAAGATCATTAGCCTCCGGTCATTGGCCGGGGGCTAATTTTTTGCGCCGGCACTTTTCGTTGATTCGTGGTAAAGTGGCAACCATGAAAATGCACAACGCGAGATTCATCGTCGTTTTGGCATACGTGGCCCTCTTGTCTGCCGCGACGAACGCCGCTCCGCCGCGCGTGACTGATCCTAAGTACAAGCTCGAACAGATTGCCGCCGACCCGGAGATCGTCACGCCCATCGGCATGGCGTTCGATCGCAA
>DATFGJ010000365.1:0-5838 GCA_035249585.1 Lacipirellulaceae bacterium | reverse complement strand
ACGGCCGGCGTGGCATGACAGGGTTCGTCGAGCGTATTGCGCGCCAGCACTTTGAACTCGCGGTCGGCGGCAAGCACAACCATCTCGCCTTCGCGCGACGCGCAAAAGATTCGGTCCCCGATGCGAACCGGCGAGCTATGGAAGTTCCCGCCCACGCGCTCCAGAAAATGCCGCTCGCCGGTAGACACGTCGTAGCACGACACGTAGCCGCGGTCATGCCATAAGAACAAGAGGTCGCCCGCCACCACCGGTGTCGGCACGTTTGGAATGCTCTGCTGCAGGCGATAAGCCTCGGTCGGCGGACTTTCCGCGCTGCCGGGCCGCGCCGCGACAAGAAATTTGCCGTTGCCGCCAACGCCCGACGAAATGAACACCAGGCCGCCGGCGACAATCGGCGAGCTCACGCAACGCAGCGGCACGGCCTCGGCCAGGCCCTGCCACGCCAAGTGGCCCGAGCCGGCGTCGATCGCCGTGAGACCGGCAGCGGTGCTCAAAGTTAGCAGCAACTTCTGCTGCGCCGATGTATCGTAGAGGCACGGCGAGGCAAACGCCGCCGTGCCCGACGGACGCGGCACTCGCCAGCGGACCTTTCCGTTTGCCCGATCGAATGCCACGATGGCGCTCTCTGCTTCGCTGTCCGTGGCCACCACGACCAAATCGTCGACCACAATGGGGGATTTACCGAATCCGTGCTTCTCGCCAAACGGCCCCGCATCGCAGCTCCAAACCTGGTCGCCGTCGTGCGTCAGCGCAGCAAGCTTGATGCGCCCATCATCGAGCCACATGGCGTATACCTGCTTGTCGTCGACGGCCGGCGTGCTGGAAGCATAGCTGTTGAATTGGTGCATGCTATACGTGGCCGAGTCGAATCGCCGCTGCCAAAGCGGCGCACCCGTATGCGCGTTGATAGCTAACAGAATCTGCTGACCGGTTGCGGGATCTCCCGACATCACAAACAAGCGGTCATCCCACACGACAGGCGAGCTATGGCCAACGCCGGGCAGAGGCTGCCGCCAAAGGATATTCTGCGTCGTCCACTTGGTCGGGATGCCGCTCGCATCGCTCTGCCCTGCCCCGTTCGGACCGCGAAAACGGTCCCAGTTCTCGTTTTCGCCGCGAGCCGCAACGTGCAACAGGGCAACAAAAGTTATGGCGAGAAATGTCTCTCGCAAAGGCGCCAAGGCGCAAAGGAACTCACGAACAGTCATTCTTCGGCAGATTGAGGTCTTCATATTGTGTTGTTCCTATAAAGAACTTTGCGCCTTCGCGCCTTTGCGTGAGACTTTGTATTACCTGCCCGGCGGTCATCTTTCAATATGGTACTGCTCGATCTTGCGGTAGAGCGTGGCCCGGCCGATTCCTAGAAGCTTGGCCGCCTCCGGCACATTGTCGCCCGTGCGCGTAAGCGCTTCGGTGATCAGCCGGCGTTCCCATTCATCGATGCGCAGCGTTTCCAGCTCGCCGCCCCCCGAATCGCGCAATGCCAAATCATGAGGCCGAATCGAGTCCTCCTCCGCCAACACGACGGCGCTATCCAGCACATTGCGAAGCTGGCGCACGTTGCCCGGCCAGTGGTAGGCCAGCAGCTTGGCACGGGCCGAGTCGGACAATTTCATATTCGGCCTGCCGTGCAGCCGCCCAAACTGATCCAAAAAATAATCGACCAACAGCGCAATGTCCTCGCCGCGCTCGCGCAGTGGCGGCACATGCAGCTCAAACACGCTCAGCCGATAATAAAGGTCCTCGCGAAATCGCTTCTCGCGCACAAATTTTTGCAGGTTCTGGTTCGTGGCCGCGATCACGCGCACGTCGACTTTCACCTCGTCGGTCGCGCCCACCGGCAGAAACGGGTGGCCTTCCAGAATCCGCAGCAGCTTGGCCTGACCTTCGAGAGTCAGCTCGCCCACTTCATCCAGAAACAGCGTGCCCAGGTCGGCCTGCTGAAAGAAGCCCGTGTGATCGCGATCAGCACCAGTAAACGAACCGGCCTTGTGGCCGAACAGCTGGCTCTCCATCAAGTCGTGTGGAATCGCTGCGCAGTTCACCGAAACCATGTGCCGGTCGGTCCGCGGGCTGGCACGATGGATTGCCCGCGCCACCAGCTCTTTGCCTGATCCGCTTTCGCCGCGCACCAGCACGCAGCCCGGCGCGCGGGCAACGCGGTTGATTTTCGATTTCAGGTCGCGCATCGGCGCACAATTGCCGATCAGCTCGTCGTGCCCCGGCGATTTTTCCACGAGCCGCTGGTAGTCGCTCTGAAGCGTCGTCAGCGCGCGAGCCCGCACCAGCGCGATCGCCATGATGTTGGCCACCGAGATAATAAAGTCGAAATCCGACTGGCGAAAGCGGCCGTCCTCGAGGTACACGTGGATTGCGCCGACCGTCGCGCGCTCGCCGTCGAGATTGCGGCGTACAAGCGGCGCGCACACCGCGTCGGCAAAATGCCCCAGCGCCCGGGTACCACCTGGGTGGCCGTCCTTCGACGATTGATTGGCAACCCACACGGCGTGCCCTTGCCGCGAAACTAGCTCCGTGAGCGACTGGTTCAGCGTCACGCGTCCGGCCGCATCTTTCGGAATCACTACCTTGGGCTGTAGGCCGCCTTCATCATCCACCGAGAGAAAACCGACGACGGACGCGCCCGTGCGCTTTCGCAACAGCTCCAGGGCGATCTCCACCACGCGGCTCGGTTCGCCGCAGCCCAGGAGTTTGATGCACAGTTGATAGAGCAGCATCAACTCCTTGACCTGCTCGGCGCTGGGCAGCCCGACCAGCGATTGCTCGTGCGTTTCCTGCACGGCGATCGGCAAGTCCTGCACGATCGTCTGCATCAGCTGCGGATCGTCGCCCTTGGCTGTGGGCGGTTCTTCCGATTCGTGGAATTCAAACTCATGGGCTCCGACGCGGATGGTGTTCCCGTCGACGACCGTCGCCTCGTCGATCTTCTGGCCGTTCACCTGCGTCCCATTACGGCTGTCGGCATCGCGGATTACCCAACCGTCGGGAGTGAACGTGAGTGTGGCATGGACGCGCGAACAGAGCGGGTCGGGCACGGAGATGTGGCAATCGGTGCCCCGGCCGATAAGCGTTTGGCGCCGCGCATCGAGTGGGAAATTCGTGCCGGCGCGGTTGCCCGTGAGAATTGTCAGAAAGGCATACAGGCCGCGGCTGGTAACGGTCATGCGCCCTGACCCGCCAACAAATGTCGAATGGATCGCAAACTTGCATCGTACACTAGCGGCGGCGAGCGCGGGAGTCGGCCGGCTTGACGGCGCGCTCCATGCGCCTCGGTCATTTGCGGCCGAAGCGCCGCAGCCGGATTCGCCGTCGCCCAACCTGCACGGCGAATGCGCTGGGGCAAGTCCAGCCGCTAATTAATAACCTTCGAATGCGGATTCCACGTCTGCGTGTAAAACTCTTGACGGGCAGCGTGGACACGACTACGATAAAACCAAATCTAAAAAACCAAAGTTAAATTCCATGGCCCGTCCACGCGTTAAAGAGCTGACCGAGCGCGAACTGGAAATCATGCACGCGTTCTGGCGCGGCGGCGAGCTGACCGCGGCCCAGGTCCGCCAGCAGCTGGCAGCCGCCGGCCGTAATCTGGCTTACACGACCGTCGCAACACTGGTCCGAATCCTTTTGGAGAAGGGTTATTTGAAGCAAACGAACGAGCAGCGGCCGTATACCTATCGGCCGGCGCGCAGTTTCAGCGATGTCTCGCAGCGAATCGTCGGCGACCTGGTGAGCCGTGTGTTTCACGGATCGCGCGCCGCGCTGCTGCTGCAACTCATGGAGGATGATGAGTTGACTAACGCCGAGCGGGCAATACTCCAGCGGCTTGTCGAGGAGGAGAGTCCGTGACGCAACTCGCGGAAGCATTCGCCTGGTGCATGCTGCAGGTCAGCATTTTCACGCTGCTTGTAGCTTGCTTTTATTTGGCTGCAAAGCGATTGCGATGGGGCGGCAGCACGGCGCTGCTTCTGGCAGGACTGGGCGTCGTGGGACTGCTTACGGCGCTGTCTGTTTCACCCTGGCCGCAGTGGATCGCGCGCGATGTCGATGGAAATCAAAAAACCATCATACAGAGGGATCTCTCGAAGCGCGAGCTCAGCTTGCGATCAAATCGAGCGTCGCGATTGGAACAATCGGCATCGACGGAGCGAAGGATCGAGCAGGCATTGAGAGCCGTCCCCGGCGAACCGGATGCGCAAAACTTCCCGGTCGCCGCGGCGACCTCGCCAAGACTCGAATACGCCGCGTCCTGGTGGATTGTCGCCGTCGGTGTGGCTTGGACCGCGAGCGCGATCGGCTTTATCCGGTTTCTGGTCGCATTTGCAAGCCTGCGGCGATTGCGTAATACGAGTATCCGTATAGATGATCTGTCGTTGCTCAGCTCGCTCAACGAGCTTCGCCGTGAGATGAAAGTTGAGCATGCGGTTCATTTGCGCGAATCGCAGTCGCTCGGCGTCGCAGCCACGTGCGGATGGCGGAGGCCGATGATCCTGCTGCCGGCGATGTGGCGGCAATGGACGCCGGACGAGCGGCGGGCCGTGCTCGCCCATGAACTGGCACATATCCGCGAGAGCCATTATCCAAGGTTGTTGTGCAGCCAGATGGCCGTTGTCGCCCACTATTATCATCCGATTGTGCAATGGCTAGCACGGCAATTGCGATTCGAGCAAGAAGTGGCTGCTGATGTGCTTGCGGCGCGCGCGTTCGGCGATAGCCGCCGATACGCGAGCGCGCTGGCGACGCTCGCGCTTGGCGCCGCGCCGCCCTCGGGAGCCGTAGGCAGCTTGGGTTTGTTCATGTCGAAGCCCTTTTTAATGAGGAGACTTGCCATGTTGCGTCAAGGTACAGATGCGAAGCACCTTTCGGGGCGCGTGAAACGGCCCCTACCAATTTCACTCGTGATAGTAGTCGGAATCGCCGTTGCCGGAGTACGTGCCGACGACCCGTCGACAACCGGCGAATCTGCCAGCCGCGCATCGAATTCGCCCCAAGACGTAGCGACTATTGAGAGCAAATCCACCGCGCAGGACGCAATAAATACCGCAGTTGCGTTTCTTAGAGCGTCCAAGCCCGAACGTTATGCAACGGCGTTATTTCGTGTCTCCCGCGAGCAAGCGCGGCTCCTTGAAGGCTCATCATTGCAAAGCGACGCTGCCTGGGAATTCTTTTGCAAGACACAAATCGCTCTGCTGAAGAGCTACTTCGTGCTTCAAGCCGCCGTTCGCAATCCGGAGATCGCCGCGCTGCCGATGCTCGCGTCCGCTGACTATCCGGTCAATCTCTTGGCTCAGCGGCTGGAAGTGGGGTTCTATCCAGGCTCAGAGATACTATACGTGCGAATGGGCTGCTCACGCGGCAACGAAGCGGATCAGGCGGTAAAGATTGTCAACGCAGTCGCGAAGGCGTACGAAGACGAGGTGATTTTTAAAGACAGGCAACGGCAGGCCAGCTCCACCGACCTGCTGGCCAGGAGTTATAAAAAACTTAACGAAGAAATCCGACAAAAGATGGAAGACTACCAGGAAATTTCGCGTGAAGCCGGCCTTGCCGAAAGCGGGGCTGGCCAGGTGGCACAGCAGCTCGACATACGGCGTCTCGAGCGAGTCGAGGAAGAATTGATGCGGCTGGAGAACGATTTCGTTGAACTTCAAACGAGCGGCAAAACGGGAAATACCAAGTTCTTTGAAGAACGCATTGCGCAACTCAGCAAGCGTCAGGAAGAGTTGGAACGAAAAATCATTGACCGTAGCCAGCCATCGGCTGAGCTTTCCGAACGGCGACGGGAATTGGAACGGCTTCAGCGCATCGCCGACGAGTTATCGG
>DATFGJ010000364.1:0-3311 GCA_035249585.1 Lacipirellulaceae bacterium | reverse complement strand
CCAGCGTCTGATCCGCGTTGACCACATACAAGTAATAGAAGGTGTGTTGCGCCGCGCGCTGCACGCGCTGCAGCGCGTCGCCTACCAGAAGCGACTCCGGTAGCGCCGGCACTTGCGGATCCATCAGCGAGCCTGCGGTTCCGAGCGGGTAACTGAGAAGACGTTTCAATGGCACGGCTCGCCGGTCGGAAACGGCTGAAAGCAAATGATCATGCTCGGCCGCCGGCAAGCAGCGTAGCATCCGCGCCGCAGCATCGAGCGATAGGGATTCGATCACGGCGCCGGAATAGTCCGGGGGAGAAGCGTGCAAGCAGGCCGCGCCGGTCGATGACGTCATCTGTTCCAAAACAGTCGCTGCCGTAGGCAGCGGCATCTCACGCAGCAGCTCGGCGATCTCAGCGGGCGCCAGTTTTTCCAGCACCAGGCCGGCTTCGTAAGGATGCTTTTCCAGGAAGCTGCGCGCCAGCTGCCAGTCGGATTTCATGCGCCCTGCTTCGTGATCAAAACGGACGCCACTTCACTGAAATCCTTCGCCGGCACGAGTACGCGGCCTTCCGGCCCGTCGAGAATGACGGCGGTCGGTGTGATCTCCGCGATCCGGCCGTACACATCGCGTATTCTTACGGTTTGGCCGACGCGGTAAATCTGCCGCAGGTAATGCGCGGCGATGATGTTGCTCACCGTCGTGCGCGAGCCGAGTCCGAAGGCGAGCGCGGCGCCGCCGATCAGAGCAGCGATCACCACCGTAATCGTCAAAGTCAAAAACCGGCTCTCGATACCCAACTGGTCGACGCCGGTAACAATTGCGATGAGGAGGACAATGACGTAAACGGCGCGCCCTAACAGCTCGCTGTACGCCAGCCGTGCGGCGCCCGCCGTGGCCGCGATCGCATCGCGAGCCAAATTGCCGGCGAACAAACCGGCAAGGATGATCAAAGCCGCAACCAAAATCCGCGGCAGATAATAGGACACTCCGCTTAGCCATGTCGCCAGCACCGGCAGTCCCAAAGTCTCCGTGGCCGCCGTGAAAAAGACCAGAAATACCAGCCAGAAAACAATGCCGCCGATCACCGTCGAGGCCGGCCGTTCGACGCCGAGGCGCCTAAGAAAATCATCCCTCGCTTGGCCGCGGAATAAGCCATCGAGACGGCCGCTCAAGCGGATGATCGCGGCGCGCAGCAGGCGCGCCAGCAGCCAGCCGATCAGGACGAGCAAGATGCTGCCCAGAATATTCGGCAAATGCTGGGCTATTCTCTGGGTAAAAAGATCGAATGATCTGTCGAGGGCTTCGATCCATCGAACATAATCCATCTCACAACCTCCACATTGGCGAAATCACGACGGCCGCGGATCGCTTTCCGCCGATTATAAGAAAACGGGTTCGTTATCACAACGAAATTCAGTCGAAACAACTTGGCAGGCTTTTAACTGTTCTCTTGTGACATCATTCGCTGACCGTGCTTGATTCAAAGCAGATTCTTCGTCGCACGGCTCCTCAGAATGACAACCGCTTTTAGAAGACGTCCTCGACACTTGAGAAGGCGTTTACACGGTCGAGCAATTGCAACACCAGTTTCGATGTGTAACATACGGGTGCGAACACGTTTACGAAAATGGCATGGAGGCACAATTAATGAACACAACATCAACTGGAGTCTTCTTCGCGATTTTTCTCGCGCTCCTGATAACCGACTACTCTTTGGCTCAATCGAGCAAGCTGCCGCAGCTAAAACTTGCGGTTTCGACCGCAACGCCGCACAACACGCCGTTGTGGGTCGCCAAGGACAAAAAAATCTTCGAGAAGTACGGCGTTGATGTGCAGATGATCTTCGTCATGGGCGGCGCCCTCGTGAGCCAGATGCTTGCGGCCGGGGAAATCCAGGTTGCGGCGAACGCGCCGGCCGCGCTGGTAAGCTTGATCGCCGGCGGCACGGACATCGCCATGTTTCTCGGCATTAGCAACACCTCGCCGTTTGCCTTGATCACACAACCGAACATCAAGACCGCGGCCGATCTCAGGGGCAAACGCCTCGGCACCGCGCGCTTCGGCGGCTCTTCGCATGTATCGGCCTTGATCGCGCTCGATCACCTGAAACTCGACCCCAAGCGCGACAAGATCATCTTGATGCAGACCGGACTGGATCCGGAGCGCATGGCCGCACTCGAACAGAAGGGGCTGGACGCGGCGATGCTGCAGCGGCTTGCGACCAAAACCATGCTCGCCAAGGGCTATACGCAATTGCTAAATCTAAACCAGGCGAAGATCCCTTACCAGAACACCGTGCTGGCATCGCGAAGAGACCGAATGTCGGCCAATCCAAAAATGTTTGACAGTTTCATACGGGCGATCGTCGAAGGCTATGCCTACGTCTTCAACAAGGACAACAAGCAGGCGGTCAAGGAAGTGCTGGCGAAAAACCTGCGCCTGCCCAATGCCGATGCCGCCGAGGATTTTTATCTGGAAGCTTTGGAGGAATTGGATCGGAAGCCTTACCCGACGCTTGAGGGCACAAGAACCGTGATCAAATACGTTGCCGAGCAAAATCCCAAAGCCGCGTCGGTCAAGGCCGAGCGGATCGTTGATTTGAGCTGGCTGAAAAAACTCGACGATGAAGGATTTTTCGAAAAAGTCTACAAAGGCAAATAGCTTCCCGGCACTGCGCGAAAGCCGGGAGACCAGCCGGTGGCAGTGGACAGCTTAGGTGGGATCTCACACCTACAGCAATTAAGGCCTCGAAAATATAGTATGCTCATCAAGAAAATGAAGGTTGCAACTTCAGCTTGATCGGTACTGTTGTTAAATTTTCGGTCGTGATGCCATCTCAGTCGCAACTACTTACACCGTGATAGCCCATTACTACGACCAATGACACGGCCGCTTTCCGCCGGCATTCCGGAATCGAATCCGCGACGCCCCCGGCGTTTTGCCCGGGGTGTCAACACCGTCGATAAACCAAATCAAAGTCATTGCTCCCAAGTTCTTGGAACTGTACCGCTCGATTAAATTTATGAGCGCTTTGGCAGTGTGAGAAGTGTCTACTCGATTTGCAGGGACTTCATGAGCTTCAGAAGATACTTGGATTCGAGACCCAACAGCTTGGCGGCGGCGGAGCGATTTCCTTGCGTGCGGGAAAGAGCTTTTAAGATTAAAAGTTTTCTCGCTGCATTCATGCCGTCCCGATACGATAGATTTTCGAACAGCCCTGACCCCTCGCCACCGGCAATTCTGCTGGGCAGGTTTCTTAAAGTGATATTTGGGCCGGAGCTCAGTACAATCGCACGTTCGATCACGTTCGACACCTCGCGGACGT
>DATFGJ010000363.1:0-9017 GCA_035249585.1 Lacipirellulaceae bacterium | reverse complement strand
TCTGGGGCCGGGTCCAAGTGTCCGGCTTAGAGATGTCATCCGTCGTTGAATACTGCGGATGCTGTGATTGATAGATCAAGTACCACTTCTTCTGCGGCCGGAAATAGAACACTTGGGGTGCACAGTGGTATCCCCGCAGGCGCACGGTGGCGATCAGCGGACGCGTCATTCGAGAATGCGTTCGCGCCCTTGCTAGAAATCGTGAATATAACAACTGCGGGGACAGTAACTTCCAATTCCTTAGTTTCACGCGAATTTTGCTACGGCTAATGTGGCAATCCGGCAACGCGCGGTGCTTCCGGTAGACGGTAACAATAGCACCAATATCTGGATTCACTCCACGCGTTTTCCACCGGGAATGGATGTCCGGGGTAGAGAGGCCGCGAGTCCGACACATATTCAACGCGGATTCGAAGTCGCTCCACGCCCTCGGTTAGATGGCGCGGAATGAGAAACTCTTCCTCGCGCCAGCGCCGGTTGCTTGTGATGACGTTATGTTGTGTCGCCGCCAGCTCGGCCGGCGAAAAATTATCGCCCGGCGGCCGGCTGTGCACGCAAGTGTTGCTGCCGGCCGTATACCACTCGCCCGCATATTGCCAGGAGGCGGAGCTGCCGGCCGGTTTTACGGAAACTTTCGCGCGCTGATTGGGGTATTGATAGTCGAGTTTTCTGCGCAGCATCACGCCCAGGTTCTTTGGATCGAGGCGCATCGTGAATTCGCTCAACCCGCGCATGGTTCGCACTTTGTCTTCTTCGGCGGCGAAGTACTGATCGGCGCCCGGGGCCGGCGACGGTTCATCGTGCCACCAGCCGGCGGCGTCGCTGTCTGGACCTAATTCATAGCGCGATACCAAAACATATGGTTCTTCCGCGGAGAGCGACTCGTAGTTATGGGCCTTGATATCCGCCTCGTGGCAGACGTTGAAATGGTCGCTGAGGACAAGCGTCGGCGACGGCGATCCATACCAATACACGACGCCCGAATAATGCTCGCGCGACGTGTTGCCACCTCCGTGCTCCAAGCCGATCGCGGCGCGGTTTCCGAATGGGAATAGATCGGCGAGCAGGAAGCGGTAGGCCGAGTTCACAAGATCGCGTTCGGATTTGTGCCTGCCGGCTTCTTTTCCCACGGGATGTCCGGCGAGCGGTAGCGTCATGTTTCGGCCGCCCCAATAATCGCCCCCGCCGCCCCATTCTTCCGTGCCGGTGCCCCATCCCTGCGGCGTGCGGCTGCCGTCGAAGAAAAATCGCGGATCGCCTTCGAGCGTCCGCAAGTTCCCTTGTTCGCTGAAGATCCAGCTCATTCCCACGAAGTTACCGCTCCACTCGCCGCCGCCTTCCGCATGGGCCGTGTCGAGAAACACGACATCCTTGCCAGCAATCGGAGCGGGGTGGTCGCTGTACGTGGCATGGAAGTAGCCGACCTGGTTCGGCGGATCGGAATACGGCACGGTGCGAACTTCGTAGCGTATTCTCTGGAGAGGTTTACCGCCGCGGTTCTGGATTTCAATTTTCCCGTTATGGTGAAAAGGCATGGGCCAATAGCAATCGAGGTACACGGCATCTTCCGTGTAGCGGACCACCAGCGGCAAGCCGCGAACCAAGTACTCTCGCCCGTCGTTGTTGTGCAGCTGACCGGCGCCAAAGAACAGGCCGATCGGCGCATCGACCGAAGCATGCCAGCGGTTGTCCCAAGTAATCCGCAATCGGCAATTTCCGAAGTCGAAGACGTCATCGCGAGGCACGATGAACTTTAAAGCACGGATCGTGGCGGGCGCCGCAGGCGGGGTCGGTATGATCTGCGATTCGTGCGGCGGCAGGTTGAATTCACCGCGCGTCGTGCCGACTCCATCGCCGACAGGGGCAATGTCGCTGCCCGAGCTATTCAACAGTTCCAACACGCGCGGGTCCGGCGGCTTGCGGTCCCACGAGGCAAACTCCCGCGATAAATGGCGCGTTCCAGGCGCAAATCGGTGGTAAATGTAATAGCCGGTGCCATAGAACGTCCGCGAATATGCCAGACGAAATGAACTTTCAAATGGGATTGGCCGCCACATAAGATCGGCCCCCTTCGTGACGGGCCAGGTCCATGTCAGCGGATTTGGAAACAGCTCCTCTGGAATGAAGACACTGTTATTGAGTCGTTTGTTTGCGCCAACCGGGTCGTCGGTCGCCGTTTCCTTTACAATTAAGTCGTCGCCGTCGACTTCGTAATGCCAGGGGCTGCCGTGGTGGTGGTTCGTGCGAACAAAGTACAGGACGCCCGGACCGGCCACATCGAGTGCCACGTTGAAGTCATCGGCTTGCTGGTACAGAAAGTGGCTGGCGTCGGCATCCCGATTCCCGCCGGTTCGATCGTAGGTGCTCCGCATATAGGCCCGCACGCCAATCCGATGGTAAGGCCAGCAGTCCCACATCAAATACGCATCATCACCGATCGGAACGATCGGTATGTCCTCGTCCGCGACAAGCGACCGAGAAATCAAACACAAAAGCGCGAATATCCCGGCAAAAGCCAGCGTGCTTGAGCGCATTCTTCTCAGCCGCTTTAGAGTTTGCGTTTCGCATAATGACATCTTATTGACGCAAAAATACATAGGCTTTTTTTCTGACGAATTTAGACTTGATGTCTATACATTTCATTCTGGGCCCATTGTATGCAAGGGATGGGTTCCATGTTGGTTGTTTCGCTAGTCGGCGGCTATTGCGAGAACGGCCTTACATTCCTCCTCTCATCGGCGGCGTGCTATCGGTGTACACCTAGGTGCACTGTGTCATTGTTAATCGCTGCCGCGCCGCGTTCGTACGCAGTAGGCAACAACTCCTTGAAATCTGTTTGCGGCGCGGATGCCAATCTGCTACGCCGCCGTCGACACTCCATTGGTTGGCCTAGGCAACTTGGTTAGCAATGCCCCATAGAAGGACGGTTCGAATGACTGCACGACATATTACCGCTCGGGCTTGTTGGATAGGAGCGTGCGTCGTTTCGATCTGCATGTCGACCGTGCAGCGCTCGTCCGCGGCCCCCTTCAACCTGGCTCCGGATGGCGACCCGATTTTAGGCGCCGGCATCGACACGGCTGGCACCGACGATGTTCCCGTTGTGGCATCGGGCATCGTGGGCGTAATCAATGATCAGGATATCCCGCCGCCTGGGCCGTTCAACATTCGTATCGGTCGGAGCGTCGATACGTATTCCGGCACCTTGGCGAACGCGTTCGATTTTGTCGGCATCCTTTTTGACTCGCCGGTCAGCGGCGTGAATCAGGTGCGCGTGCAGAATTTCGCCGCCAATGACGGCGGCTGGTGGGGGCCGAACACGACCACACAGAATGGGATTCCATTAGCTGCGGGGGATCTCACTGCCCCCGACGTACAAGTCACGACCGACGGCGGCAATACGTGGACGACGATTCCGACGACCTCGACCGATTACGTCGCAGCCTTTACCGGCACGGTTCGCGGCAGCGGCGTGCCCACCTCTGGCGCCACGCCGTTGGCCACATTTAACTTTGCCACGCAGAACGGCATCAACGGCATCCGCTTGATCGGAGACGGCGGCGGATCAGTCGATTCCGGTCCTGGATTTATCGGCATTATGGAAATGGAGGTGCTGCAGGATTTAAACGTCGTCTTTCCAACGCTCGACATCGACACGACAACGGGCTCACTGACGCTGCGAACCGGTGCCGGCACGCCTCGCGGCATTCAGGGTTACTCGATCACTTCCGACCCGAGCATCGGCGCCCTCAATTCGGCCGGATGGCGATCGATCGCAGATAACTACGATGACTCCGGCAACGGGTTGATCGATGCCGACGACGACTGGACGGAGCTAAGTCCCGCGGCGAGCAGTACGCTTCTCAGTGAGTCGCAAATTGGCGGCACCCCGGGCAACGGCGGCTCGCTCGGGGCAAGTCTTGCCCTCGTGCTTGGTAACCCAGGTACGTGGACGGCCAACCCATTTGGCAATGACATCGAAATGGAGATCCTGCTTACCGACGGCCGGACTCGGCGCGTTCCGGTTACCTATAACGGCATGAGCGATAACCCGATCGATCTCGGCGACTACAACGGCAACGGGACGATCGACCCCGGTGACTGGCCGACGGTTCGCGACAACTTCAACGCGAATCTCACCGGAATGTCGCTGCTTCAGCGGTATGCCCGCGGTGACTTGAACAACGACGGCCGGAACGACCGTTTCGATTTCGCCCAATTCAAAACGCTATTTGACGCGGCCAACGGGGCAGGAGCCTTCAACACAATGATCGGAGGCGTTCCGGAACCGAGCTCGCTGATCGTTTTGGTGATTGGTGGTGGATTGGCTCTCGTCAGTTCGCGAAAACGCCAATGTGGGAAGTGAAATTAAAGCTCGATGATTTTTGCCCGATTCCACGGAGAGTTTCCTACGATGTGTAGCCGATCCAAGCAAATCCGCAACGGGCATTTGTCACCGGGCGGCCGCCGGCGCCGAACTCTTTTTCGCACGGCCGTCATCTGTGTCAGCCTTGTGTCACTCGCAATCGCGCCTGCCAGTGCTCAAACGCTGACGCCGTCAAGCGCATTGGCGACAGTTTTTCACGTGCCGCGTCTCGGTGATGCAACCGTCCCGGAGACCCAGGCCAATGCATTTACGATTTTGACGAATGGAATTGTCGACCGAGACGATAACGATCGAATCGACACGTGGCATTCCGACAATAATGGCATCGCCACCGACTTTGTCGGCCTGCAATACAGCTCCCCCAATCGGTTTGACAGCATAAATATCGAGTTGGGCTTTCAATTCGTTGACGGCGGCGATTGGGACTCGATGCCGCGCGTGTTCATCTTGAAGAATCCCATGCTGGTGGGCGATACGGTGCCGCCCGAAATGTCGCCGAACTGGGTCGAGGTATTTGGCGCTACCGAGACGGCGGGGCATGTATTCAGCCCGGTCGTGACGTTCGGTCCGCCGACCACCAACGGAACGATCCGGCTCGATCTATCGGGCATTCCCACGGCCGATCGCATCGGCTGGGGTTGGGCTGTAGGCGGAGTCGATGGAAACGCCAACACGGCTAGTCCGCCCATTTTCCACTTTATTTCTCTTACGGAGGTGTCCGCTACCGGTATATCGGCCTCCGCGCCCCCGATCCCTCAGCCGCCGACGCCGGTGCCAGTCAACGTCGTTACGAACGCGTTCAACTCGGTCGCACGCAACGGCGACGGATTGACCAACTGGCGGGGCCAGGCGTTCGCCAGCGTCATAAACGGCAACATTCAGCACGCCAACGGTGGCGACGGTTTCGATACGTTTCAAGGAGACACGGGCGGCACGCTGACTGACTTTGTCGGCCTGCAATACAGCTCGCAGTATCGCTTCGACACGCTCACGGCCGAGTTGGCGCTACAATTCGCCGACGGCGGTGATTGGGAAACTACGCCGCGGATTTTTGTTCTCAAGAATCCTGTCGATACGAACACGTCGCGACCGGAGAGCGACCCGACCAACTGGCGTGAGATCACCGGTGCTACGGAAACGACCGGGCACGTATTCAGCCCGCTAGTGACACCAGGCCCAGGCGGCACCGTGCGGTTCGACCTGAGCAGCATTCCGGCCGCGGATCGAACTGGTTGGGGGTGGGCCATTGGCGGCGTCGATGGCAACGCAAATGCCGCCGGGGTGGTAAATTTCATCTCGGTAACGGAGCTCTCGGCCACCGGCGCTTTGATTCCGCGGCCCTACGATCTTGAACTCGAGGTGAACACCACCACGGGCCGCGTGCAGATCTCGAATGAAACGACCTCGCCAATCGGCCTCGACTTTTATGAGATCACAAGCAACGCGGACTCTTTGAACCTTGCCGGCTGGAACAGCTTGGAGAATCCGGCCGGCAATCCGCCCGGCTTCCCATCGGGCAATGGTACCGGAAACGGTTGGGAGGAGATGGGAAATCTCGACAACGGCATCCTGGCCGAGTCCTACCTGCAGGACATCTCGACTCTCGCCGCCGGCGGGATGATCGACCTGGGCAACGCGTTTAGTGTCGGCGGGGCGCAGGATCTGGTGTTTCGATATCGCACGACAGGCGGGGCGTTTATCGATGCGGCCGTGCAGTATGTCACGTCGGCCGCAGTTGCGGGCGATTACAACAACAATGGCATCGTGGACGCGGCCGATTATGTGATCTGGCGCAAGAAACTTGGTCCGGGCAGCTTACCGAACGAGGGCGGAATTAGTCCGGGCGTAGTCGACCAAGCCGACTACAACTTCTGGCGATCGAGATTTGGGGCAACGTCCGGCAGCGGCGCCGCGCTTGATGTTGGCGCGGTACCGGAACCGGGCACACTACTGCTTTGTCTGGGGTTAGCAATCGTTGGCATTTGGTTCAGTGATCGACGCAAGTAAACAGCGTTTGATTGCGTTCGCGAAAATGCGGGAACTGTGATTCGCAAACTGTGGGAGGGACGAACTAATGAAGAAATGTGGATTGCAATTTTTGACGGGACAGAGATTTGGCAGAGGTCGTTCATCGGGCGGCACGAACGCGATCGTCATCGCCATCGCAGCGGCCGCTGGTTTCTTGCTGGGAGGCGCATGTACTTTGAACGCGGCTATCTTGACGCCATCCGACGTGTTCATGAGCGCGTTTCATGCGCCGCGCCTGGCGAATGCCGGCGTACCGGAAACGCGGGCCAACGCATTCACCGTCCTTACCAACGGCGTTGTCGATCGCGGAGCAGTCGACCGCATCGACACCTGGAACAGCGACGATCTCGGGAACACCTTGGACTTCGTCGGCTTGCAGTATGCCTCGCCGAATCGGTTCGACAGCATCACGATCGAACTAGGAAACCAGTTCGGCGACGGTGGCGACTGGGAAACAATGCCAAACGTTTACATCTTGAAGAATCCAACGCTCGTGGGCGAATCGACGGAGCCGAATATGTCGCCCAACTGGGTGCAGGTGACGGGTGCAACCGAAACGGCGGCGCACGTTTTCACTCCGATCGTTGTACCGGGCTCGCCAACGACCAACGGCACGATCCGGCTCGATTTGAGCGCGATTCCGGCGGCCGCGCGGACGGGCTGGGGCTGGGCCGTGGGCGGAGTCGACGGCAACCAGAACTCCGGTGGACTGCACAACTTTATTTCGCTCACCGAAGTCGTTGCGGAAGGCGAGGCAGCCGCCGCGCCCAGCATTCCAGCGCCCTCGCTTACGCCGGTGCCGTCAAACGTGGTCACCAACGCCTTCAACTCGACGGGCCGCAACGGCGATGGGAAGTCCGGGCCGTGGCGCGGCCAGATACTTGCGTCCATCACCAATGGCGTCGTGGACCATGCGAATGGTCAGGACGGCTACGACACGTGGCATAACGATGGCCCCGGGACAACGACCGACTTTGTCGGGTTGGTCTATCCGGCTCTGTATCGCTTCGACCGGCTGACCGTTGAGCTCGGTCAGCAATTCGGCGACGGCGGCGACTGGGAAACCACGCCGCGGGTTTTCGTCTTGAAGAATCCAGTCGACACGAACACCGCTTCGCCCGAATCCGATCCCAACTGGGTCGAGCTTGTCGGCGTCAGCGAGTCGACGGGGCACTCCTTCAGCTCGCTCGTCACGCCGGGGCCGGGCGGCACGGTGAGCTTCGATTTGAGTAGTTTCGCGCCTGCGTTGCGAAGCGGCTATGGCTGGGCCATCGGCGGCGTCGACGGGAATCAAAACGCTAACGGTGTTTTTAATTTCATTTCAGTGACGGAAGTTTTGGTGAGCGGCGAGCTCGTGCCCGAGCCAGGCTCACTTGTATTGGCGTGCATGGTGGTTGCGGCCGGCATTGCCCGTCGCAGAAGAATTGTATGACGAAAAGAAAAGCGTCGGCGGCTTGGACCTCGCCGCCGCATGGGAAAATGTAAGCCTGAGAATTGCCGCGTGGGGGACAGCACGCGGCGCGTGTTCATTGACTTGTAATCGCAGCGTCAGAGTTATGGCTGCTGTGCCGAAGAAGAGGCGGTTCGTAGCACATGAGTTTTGTTTGTCACGCACTTTACTTCGTGCGACGGAATACCAACGGAACGACTTGGGCGACCAGCGCGGTGCTGCTCGCTTTGGTCGCTATCATGATTGCCGCCAGTCCAACTCGTGCGCAGCAACTGGTGGATGACCCGCTCATCCGGTCCAACTTCGTAGGCATCAGCCCCGTCCGCACGAATGCGGGAAATGTGACGCAAATGACCTTCGGGCCCGATGGCCGGCTGTATGTTTCGACTTTCACGAGCGGCGTGAAGCGGTACGACTACGATCCGGCCGGCAACTTGACGAACGAGACGCTCGTCTGGTCGCGGCCACCGAGCGGCCCGCAAATGAACGGCTCGCTGGGCGTTGCCTTTCATGAGGATCCGACGTTGGGCACCGTCATGTACCTTGCGCCCGCGGTGAGCTCCAGTTTCAATGTCGAGATTAATATCACGCAGTCGATCATCCGCCTCACCGACAACGACGGCGATGGCAATTGGGGCGAGACGGCCGCGGGAGAAGTCAACCAGCCGATCGTGGACAATTTGCGCGTGACCGATCTGCATCAGGTGAATCAGCTGCTGGTCGATGAGGACACGTTGTACGCGGGCATCGGCTCGCGAACGCGCACCGGCGGCCAGATCAGCGAATATGGCGGCGCGGCCCATCCCGACGATGGGGAGTTCGCCTATACCGGATCGATCAACTGGATTCGCGACCTGACGCAGCTCAGCGGCAATACCACGACGCCTAACATCGCCGGATTCGATATTACGCAGCATCACACCGACGAGCGGCCGCTTACTTCCAGCGATACGGGAAAGCTCACCGTTTACTCGACTGGTTTCCGCAACGTCTACGGGCTGGCTTTCGACGGCGACGGGCAACTTTGGGCCACGATGAATCAGAACGAAGGAACATTTCAAAAGCCCGACGAGCTGCACCGCTCGGATTTTCAGGACGACCATCGCTTCCCGAAGAGAAATGAAATCAGCGGCGATTGGAAGCTGAACGTCG
>DATFGJ010000362.1:0-2857 GCA_035249585.1 Lacipirellulaceae bacterium | reverse complement strand
AATGGCATAGGGCGCCGGGCTAGATGGTGGAGGTGGGCCTTTTCACCAAGTTTTTCCCGAGCTATTTGTCCCGACGGCGAATACTGGCTATTCCAAAAGGCTTTAAGCCGAGCGACCCGATCTCGGAGATCTTGATGTGGCCCAAGTGCGCTTTGCCACCAGTGGAGTACTGGCCGGGCACGAGGCCGATCCAGGCGGCGAACTGGCGGCCGTTCTTGAACTCGCGTGCGTTGCACCGTGGCCATGATGGCGAGCGCCGTTGTCGGGCCGATGCCGCGGATACGCATCAGCCGCCGCGCCGATTGTGAGAGCCGCGCCTGGGCTTCGATCTCGCTGTCGTAGCCGTCGATGCGATCATCGAGCAGACGTAGCTGCTCGAGCAGGTCGGTGATCGCGTGGCGTGCGAGGTCCGGCAGTGCCTCGGCTGCCTGCGCGGCTTGGCGGCGCACCATGACCGAGCACAGCGCCATCACGACGCCAAACTCCGACATCAGGCTGTGCAGAACCCAGCGCATCCGTCGCTCCGGTACAAGAAAGTTCACAGCACATTGCCCATCGAGTCAGCAGTCAGAGCGAATGAACATGGACACCTCGGGTGCCGGCGTCTTACCGGCTATCAGAGCCACAGCGAACTCCCCCAGGACTCGGACGCGTCCCTCCCTCGAATCCAGGTCGACGGCGCGCTGAGGTAGGAGCCACCTCGGCGGCATGCCGCTCAGCTTTGCGGCGCCCCACATGGAGGGGCCAGAGCGGAGGCGGGCCCGAGCCGAGTCAGGTAGATGTCAGGAACCTCCCCACAAAGTTGTAGTAGTCCGACGACGAAAAGCGCATGATGGGGTGGTCCCCTATGTTGTCGTCCACCCTCCACCGCCGCACGCTCCTCCGTGCAGCCGAAATAGCAGGCGGTGTGAATCAATTGGGAAGCAGACTCAACATTCCACCCACGTTGCTGGACGGGTTCATCAAGGGTCATTTCGAGTTGCCGCAGCACATCTTTCTCAAGTGCACAGAAATCGTCACCGAGGCAGGCGTAGCTGACGCAGCCAAGTCTAAATCCGAATCTATCCACGCGAAGTAACAAAGCCGGTTGCATAGGGTCAGTGCAATCGGTTTCCGACGCTCACTCCAATACGCGTCGTCCTTTGCAGCGATGCGCAAGCAGCGCTCCAGGGCCTCCGGTCAAGTCCTAACCTTGCTGGATATTTGTGAGCGGGATGCGCTTTTCACGGCGGGCGCTGTGCGCTCGACGTGACGCTCGTTCAGGTGCTCGCGAAGCTGCTCGAGCTGCCTGAGTTCGAATTCGGTTATCACGATCCGCTTCCACGTCTCGCTCGCGCGAATGAGCGAGGCGTACATCAGCTTGAGCACCGGCCGCTCGCCGAAGGCGTGCGGAATCACCTTCGTTCGCCGGCGCTCCTCAGCAAAGAGCCTCTCGAGCATATTCGTGGTGCGCGTGGCGCGCCGGTGCGCGATCGGCAGCTGCAAGTGCGCAATGCAGGCGTCGAAGTCGGCGATCAGCGAATCGAGGTAATCGCGCTCGGTTTCCAAGAGCGCCCGCAGGTCGCGGTCGCTTGCCGAATTGGCCGGTCCCTGTTCCTCCATGGCCAGCTTGATTTGCTCATCGATATCGGCCAGCTCGCGCCGCCGGTCTTCCAAATCGAATAACGTGAGTTGCACGCGCGCAATTTCTTCCTGTCGCTTCCCGTTTTCGCGGCGCAGCGGCCGCAAATCGGGCAGCTCACCCCGTTGTTTGCGCAGCAGTTGTCCAATCGCGTTCGTCAAGCCTGCCGCCTTCTCTTTTTCCAACACGCCGCGGTGCTTATCGGCGACTTCCTCGAGAAGTTGGGCGACCGATTCCGCCAGCGCCGTAACTTCTTCGATCTGCTCGGCCAAGCGCTTGCGATCCTCGGCAAGTCGTTGATTCCGTTCCGCCAGGCGGCGCACCGCGGGCTCGGCGGCCGCGGCGGCGGTGCGGGCTTCGCGCGTCTGCTGCTCCGCCTCTTTGCGACGCGCATCGCCAACAGCGGCACGCAGCAGCTCCACACTTCTCTCGAGTTGCGCCACCAGACGGGCCTGCCGGTCGCGCTCCATCGTGGTCAATTCACCACTGCCCGCGTCATAGCTGGCTAGTTCTTGCTCATACAGCCGCAGTTCCGCCGCCACCGCCTGGCGGCGCGCCTGAAGCAGCGATTTTCGGGCGGCCACCAAGGGCATCGGGTCAGCGACCGGCGGCTTCCCCTCCTCGAGCGACGAGCTTTCGGCCGGAATAGCAGCGGCTGGCGTCTTCGAAAGCTGAGCGTCTATCTCGGCTAACTTCGCCGTGGCGGCCGCGGAAACCTTGCCGATTTCAACTCGACGCAGGCTGCGGCGCTTGGGCTCGCTTTCCAGCTCCGCCAGCTTTTTGCGTTCGGCGGCCAGCGTCGCCTCGGACGAGACAAGTTGTTGCTCCAGTTCGGCGGCAGTGCCCCAGGCGGGTAGCAGTTCGGCCAGCGGTTCGGCCGGCGCTTCCAACTCGCATTTCAACCAGGCCAGGCGTGCCGGCGCGTTCGCCGCCGCCTGTTGAAATTCGTCGGCCTTGCTGCGGCGCTGGGCCGCCAAGGCCTGCTCCTCGGCGGTTTGCCGAGCTAGTTCAGCGAGCTTCGCTTTGATTGCCGGATCGAGATCGCCATTGGCCGCAAGCGGCTGGCTTTGTTCCCCGGTCGCATTTGGCGTGGACGGCAGGACGGCAGGCTGCGGCGCCGATTGTGACCACGCCGGCCCATCCAACATTCGCAAAGCCAGCAGCGAGGCCACAGCGACACAGCAAAATCGGACAGTCGGACGTGCGGTTTCGATCATACGGTGAACAAAGTGGGCC
>DATFGJ010000361.1:0-7741 GCA_035249585.1 Lacipirellulaceae bacterium | reverse complement strand
TGACCGCCGGATTTCACGACCCGCCAGCCATGTTCTTCCGCGTACTTGATTGCGTCGCGGATGTGCTTATTCGGGTGCTTCGCCATCGGCAAAACCACGGTTTGCCTGGTTCGCCGCTCTATTCTACAAGGCTATGACCATACGGAAAGCGGCTTTAACCTAACAGCAGCGGCGCCTCATCATCGCCGCCCTTCTGTTCCCATTGGCGGCGCACTTCGCCCAGGCCGTACACGCACAATTCGTATTGCTCGCTGAGCTGCTTCAAGACGTCACTCGGTTCCGCTTCGCGCTCCACCGGAATGGTGCTGGCGATCCAGTAGGCCCGCTTGCCTTGCTGTTGATAGTCGATAAGAGCGTCCTTGCTGCCTCGGCGCATGCTTTCTACGACTTCCGGGTACACGCCGGTCCAGAACAGCGTGAAATCGCCGATGTGCCGATGCACCTGCCGCCGCGCCGGCCCTTCGCGCATCTGGGCTTCGGCCAGCATGTCGGCCACCTGCACGAGCCGCTGTCCGCGCACGGATCGCAGCCGGTACAGCTCATCCGACCGCACGAAGCGCACCAAAAGCTCCGCGATGTAATCAACGAGCGCCGGGTTGGCCACCCCGAGCCGCGCCTCGAACGCGTACTCCGTCAGCCCGGAAAAGAAGCGCCGAACCGCCGATGTGCGACTTTCCTGATCCATACGTTAATGCGGCGAGCGACCCGACTCCGAAAATGTGGCCTCCTCTGAATTTTACCTTGACATTTGGATGAGGGTCAAATTTTTGGCGGCGCCTATTATGCCTCGGTTAACCGCCACGCTGATAATGAACAAGGGCGCCCAACGGAAGCCCGTTTTATTCGGCGCAAAGCAATAAACCTGGCTCATCGCTGCGCCGACATCAAATAATATCGGTCGGCGCGGTTGTACGGGAGAAAGGAAAATGCCGCCAGTACCACCATTGGATGTGCCCTCTCGCTGCTTCACATCGTGGCCGTACGCGCTGTGTGAAACTCAAACCTTAGCGGCCGGCAAAATAACGTTCATCAGCGACTCGCGGATTTCCGCCAGTCGCGCGTCGCCCAGCGGCTTCTGGCCATCGCGCTCCGCGACGTAGAACACGTCCACGACCTGATCCAGATACGTGCCGATCTTCGAAAATCGAATCACCAATCCCAGATCGTGCAGAGCCCGCGCCAAGCGGTAAAGCAGTCCGCGCCGATCGATCGTGACCACTTCCACGACCGCGCACTCGTCGGATAATTCATTGTCGATCCGTACCGCATTGGGCAGGTCGCTGAGCACGGCGCCTGCTTCCTTCTGCTCGCGACCCAGAATTTTGGGAAATGTCGGCGGCTCATCCGAGTCGATGGAAGCCACCAAGGCCCGGCTCACCGCGGCCAGCCGCTCGGCCGACGGCTCTCCCGGCGTTTCGGGCTCGCAGGCTACGTAGCGCAACAACAGTAACCCGCCGGACAGAGTGATGGTGTCGGCCGCCAGGATTTGCATGCGGTTGCTCGTCAGCGCACCGGCCATGCTGGAGAAAATCGCCCGGCCGACACCCTGATCAATGCCCGCCACAATCTCGATCGTATCCGTCTCGGGCAAGTAGCTAGCCCACGCGGTGCCGGCACGCGGCTGGAGCTTGCGGAGCCGCCGGAGCGTGTCGACAAGCATGGCGGCCGGCCGCTTGGCGACAAAGGTTTCGGGCAGCTCCGCCAGATGCTGCTCGAACCAAGGATCGGCGCGCTCCGCCCCGTTGAGCAATTGCCGGGCCGCTTCGCGTTCGTTATCCGGCTTGCCGTCGACTGCGGCCCCACTTTTTGCAGCCAGCTGCTTCGACGCGCGAATGTACAACTCGGATAATACTTCGGCCTTCCAGCTACTGAGCACTTCGGGTCCGACACCCGCCAGATCGGCGCACGTCACGAGATAGAGCAAGTCCAAACGCTCCTGTGAACCAACTTCCTCGGCGAATCGATTCACCAGCTGCGTCTGGGATGTGTCGTACTTCAATCCAAAATGCGACATGAACAAGTGACGATGCACGAGGAATTCAACAATCTTTGCCTGCTCCGGCGGCAGCGAAAACCGCCGGGCTGTTTCTTGTGCAATTCGCCGGCCAACCTCACTGTGGTCTTCCTCATAACCCTTGCCCAGATCATGCAGCAAGAGGGCCAAGTGAAGTGTCGTCTTATCCTCGACCCGCCGGTACACGTCGCCCAAAAGATCCTCCCGTTCGGCGAAATGCGTGGCCTCCTCCACGGTGCGAATGCAATGCTCGTCGACCGTGTATTTGTGATACTGGTTGAACTGCAATAGACTGCGGGCATGCGAAAACGCCGGGATGATTTTCTCGAGCACGCCCAGCTCATGCAGCCGGCGCAGCAACTCGCCCAGACGAAGCGGGTTGGCCAGTAGCTCTAAAAACCTTTGATTCACTGCCGGCTTCGGCGCACTCGAATACTTTGGCGCCGTGCGATAGATAAAGTGCCACGTATCCTGCGAAATGCGTTTCCCTTCGCGGCGCGCCAGTCCGGCGAGCTTCAGCACTTCTTCGCGATGCTGCTCCAGCCGAGCCAAGGCGCGCGGCGTGGCATTGATCTCGTGCCGCCCGATTTGATAATCGTTTTCGATCTTGCGGCCGAACATCGGCTCCAGCACGCGACTCACGCGCGAGGCCGGCTGCATGAGCTCACTCAACCGGTGGGCCAGCCGCCAGACGTGGGCCGTATGATGGAAGTAATCGCGCATGAACTGCTCGACCGGCCTCAGCCCTTTGCGCCCTTGATACTTCAGCGCATCGGCCACGCGAAGCTGCTCGGCCCGGCTTAGCGCGTCGCACGTTTCATTGGCATGAAAGTGCATCTCGTTGCGCACGCGCAGCAAGAAACTTTGGGCCGACATCAGCCGGCGATGATCGAACTTCGAAAGCAATCCCATATCGTGCAGCCGGTCAGGGTCCGCCACGCCGCTCTTGAGATACCATAGCCAGCGCAATAGATGAATGTCGCGCAGCCCGCCCCGCGAGCGCTTCACATTCGGCTCCAGCAGATATACGGTCTCGCCAAATTCGAGCCGCTCCTTGCGCCGCTCTGCAATGAACGCCCGCGACAAGGTCGACTTGCGCCGTTCGACCATGGTCTTCATCAGCTCGCTGTACCGCTCGTAAACCGCGCCGCTTCCAACTAGTAGCCGAGATTCCAGAAGCGAGGTGCCAACTTGGGCGTCGGTGCGGGCTTGCTGAACAGCCTCGGCGGGCGTGCGCAGGCTGTGGCCTAAATGCTGGTATACATCGCAGATGTCCTGCGTAAGTCGGGCGGCGAGCTGGCCGATTGGCGCATCGCGCTTCCCTTCGTACAGGATCATCAAATCGACGTCGGAAAACGGCGCCTGCTGCCGCCGCCCGTAACCGCCGTGGGCCACAAGCGCCACGCGCTCGCGCATCTGCCGGGCATCGGCCTCCGAAAGCTCCACTAGGTACGCGTCGTAGAGCCGCATGATCGCTGCATCTACAAGCGAAGTGTACCGCGCGCAAACGCGCGCACCTTCCAATCCCCGGTCGTGTTGCTCGCGCAATTGCAGCCGGCCCTCGGCCAACTGGCGGCGAGTCTCTAACACGATTGGACGTAAGCGCGTTGCGGTGGACATACAAAAAAATATAGCCCGACCATCCTGGTCGGGCGAGAAGGAACGTTAAGGTACTTGGTGATGCGATGTTTCCACAACCGGCCCAAAATGGGCCGGCCATGTAAAGTTACAGCGCGTCGGACCCTGTTTCCCCGGTGCGGATGCGCACCACTTCGCTCAGATCGGAAACGAAAATCTTGCCGTCGCCGATCTGACCCGTGTGGGCCGCCTTGACGATCGTATCCAAAGCCGTCTGCAGCTTTGCGTCGTCGACCACCACCTCCACCTTCACCTTGGGCACGAAATCGATCGTGTATTCCGTTCCGCGATACATCTCTGTGTGGCCCTTCTGCCGCCCAAAGCCGCGCACCTCGCTGATCGTCATCCCCGCGATGCCGTTTTCGGTCAGCGAGTTCTTGACATCTTCCAATTTGAAATGGCGAATGATCGCTTCAATCTTTTTCATATCGCTGACTCCTCTGGATTGTGGCCAAGTTCGTCCAATCCCTGCTCCTCGCTCTGTGCTTCCTGCTCCTTGCTCCACTCGACATCGGCCACACGGTTCGCCTGGTTCGCCGCCCGTGCCAGCACAAACAACAGGTCGCTCAACCGGTTGACAAAACCCAGCACTTCGGGCCGCACCGGCTGGGCAGCTGCAAGTGCGACAAGCCGCCGCTCGGCCCGCCGGCAAATGCAGCGCGCCAAATGAAGCGCCGCCGCCGCCGGGCAGCCGCCCGGCAAAATAAACGCTTTCAGCGGCGCGAGCTGCGCTTCATAGCGATCAATCTCGGCCTCCAAAAAACCCACATGTGCATCACTGATCCGGCAAGCCGCGACCTCGCTGCGCGGTGTGCCCGCCCCGACCCCGGCTCGTGGCATCGCGATCTCGGCCCCCAACTCAAACAATGAGTGCTGCAGCCGCCCCAACAGCTCATTCAGCCCGGCGGGCGCCGTTCCACCCCGCGCCAGCTCCATGCGCACCACGCCAATTGCCGCGTTGATTTCATCGATTGTACCGATCGTTTCGATTCGCACATCATCCTTGCGTACCCGGCCGCCGGCGAAAAGCGCCGTCTCACCCGAATCGCCGGTGCGCGTGTAGATCTTGGGCATCGGTTAGGTGCGCTTTTAGTTCCCGGCCGCTGAAGCGGCCTCGTTCGCGAGCGCCAAGTGGCGTTATCCCTGGTTGCAATTTAACGCCTTACAGAGGAAAATGACAGATAACCACCCGTGGAGATTCGCGATGAAACGCTTTGCTTTTCTCACGTCACTCATGACGCTTATTTTCGTTGGAGTCGTGTCGCTCGGTTATGCGGACCAGAACGCGGTCGATTTGTCCGCCCAGCTCTTGCAGGAATCGGACGACGAGAAGAAAGAAGAACCAAAGGAGGCCGCTGCGGAAAAGAAAGACGAGTCGACCTCTTCTGATGACAAGCCGGCCGAGGAGAAAACGGAGGCCGAAGCCGAAGAAAAGAAAGACGAAAAAGCCGCCGAGTCTGCTTCAAAAGAGAAAGAGGACGCCAAAACTGATGAAAAAGCCGCGGCAAAGTCCGAGTCCAAGAAGCGCAAGACCCACAAGGTGGAGCCCAAGCGGCTCAAAGTCGAAGTGGACCTTGACGGCGTCTTCGTCGCCAGCGAAATGACCGAAGTGCCGCTGCGGCCCGAAGCCTGGACCGATTACGAGATCGAAGAAGTCGTCGAGCACGGCAAAAAGGTCCGCGAAGGCGAAATGCTCATCAAATTCGATGATGAGAAGCTCGAAGAAGCCATCGACGACCTGGAGCTCGAGCAGCGGCTCAACGAGCTGGCCATCCGCAAAATGGAAGACGAGCTGCCGCGGATGGAGAAGACGCTCAAGATGAACTACGAGCTCGCCGATCGTTCCAACCGCCAGGCGCAGGAAGACTTCGAACGGTATCAAGAGATCGAGCGGCCTCAGACCGTCAAGTCGGCCGAGTTCATGGTGAAGTACTACAACTTTTCCCTCGACTATGAGAAAGACGAGCTGGAGCAGCTGGAAAAAATGTACGAGGCCGACGACCTCACCGAAGAGACTGAGGAAATTGTTCTCAAGCGGCAGCGCAACAGCGTCGAGTTCGCAGAGTACAGCTTGGAAAACGCCAAGCTCAATCGTGACGAGACGCTCAACGTCCGCCTTCCGCGCTATGACATCGAAATCCGCGAATCGCTGGAGCGGGCCGAAATGGCGCTGGCGCGGGCCAAGCTGGCCTTGTCAGTCGATTTGAACCAGGCCCGCTACGAACTGGAGCAGCGTAAGGAAGCTCGTACCAAGTCGCTCGACCGGCACGCCAAGCTACTTGAAGACCGCGGCCTGATGGAAATCAAATCACCGGCTGAAGGCATCGTGTTCTATGGCCAATGTGTCAACGGCCGCTGGTCCGAGACGCCCTCGCTGATTACCAAGTACAAGCCGCACAGCAACGTTTCACCGAGCTCGATCCTGATGACGATCGTCAAGGAACGGCCTGTTTTCATCACGGCGTCGCTCGATGAAGGCAAGCGGCCGGAAGTTGAGGATGGCCAGAAAGCGAGCATCGCCCTTCCGGCCGAGGGCGCCGACCGGCTCGACGCCAAGGTGAAATCGATTTCCCCAATCCCGGTCAGCCAGGGCAAGTTCGAGATCGAATTCGAATTAGACCAAGAGGACATTCCGCACTGGGTCGTTGCCGGCATGAGCTGCAAGATCGAGGTCAAGTCGTACGACAAGAAAGACGCGATCACGGTGCCCAAGGCTGCCGTTCACGACGACGAGGATGACGTCAACAAGAAGTACGTCTGGCTTATCGCGGATCCGAAAGATGAAGACGCCAAGCCGGAGCGCCGCGACGTGACCCTCGGCAAGCGCAGCGGCGACGATATTGAAATCGTCAAAGGCCTGAAAGCGGGCGACGTCGTCTCGCTGGAGGACGAAAGCGAAAAGGCAAAAGAAGAGAATTCCGACAAGGACTGAATCGTGAGGTATAAGCCGCTCGTTCGTAAGCTGCTGCACCGCCTTGGATACGATATCTCGAAGTTCGACAAGAATCAGCCCGGCCGCAATCCGTTTGTCGATATGGGGCGCTTCGTCCCGGATAGCACCTCGACCACGATCTTCGACGTGGGTGCTAACATCGGGCAATCGATTGAGCTACTGCGGTTGCACTACCCTTTGGCTCGGATTCATTCCTTTGAACCGAGCCCCGGTGTATTTCGCACGCTGCAGGCGCGCGCGGAGTCGTGGCGTGCGGTGACCGCCTGGAATTTCGCTTTCGGCGCGGCCCCCGGCCAGGCGATACTGAACGAAAACGACCAGTCCGTGATGAATTCAATGCTCGAATTAGGTCCCAGGGGATGGGGCGAGGTCACGGCACGGACGACGGTCGACTTGCGGACGATCGACGATTTCTGTCGCGAGGAAAAGATCGACCGGATCGACATCCTTAAATCCGATACGCAAGGTTACGATCTGGAGGTGTTTCGAGGTGCCCAGCAGATGATGCGGGAGAATCGCATCCACTTGATTTTGTGCGAAGTAAACTTCGCCGAACTTTACCGGAATGCGGCCCCGCTTGATGTCATTTTTCGCTTCCTCGTGGATCACAATTTCGCACTTGTTTCGTTTTACACGATGTATTTTTGCTCGAATGTTGCGGGCTGGACGGATGCTCTGTTTGTGAACAAGCTGCTGCTCGAACGGAGCGGCAATCACCAGCAGTTATCCTAAGGCAAGGCATCCCCAACAAGGCAAGGCATGTCGGTGTCTGGCACCTTTGCAGCTGCGTTCCGAGGAAGTGAGATGACTGGCGGCGGCCAATCTTCTGTGCGGCTGCGCGTATTCTTCCCCGAATATCAGAGTGATCAGTTCAGCACGCAGTTCGCGTTTGTTTGCGGTTTGGGCACGCGTGCCCAAGGCGATTACGTTTTTGTGCGCCCCGGCGCCATGCAGGAGTTCCGCGAGCGAGGACAGCAATTCTTCGACCGCGCCTTGCGCTGCGCGGATGCTGATCTGGTGTCGTATCCCCATTCATACGCACCCGGGCCCGCGGTCGATCGGACGATCGAGTTAGCCCGCCGCCATCAATTGCCCTGCATCTTCTTCAGCAATGCCGACCGACCGCCGCCGACCCG
>DATFGJ010000360.1:0-2752 GCA_035249585.1 Lacipirellulaceae bacterium | reverse complement strand
CGGAATCCTGGCGCCAATCGTCAACGTCATTGCGTCGATCGAATCGGCCGAGGCCCTCAAAATCCTCAGCGGAAATCGTGCGGCCGCCAGCCGCCGGCTCACTATCATTGATTTGTGGGACGGTCAGATGCGGCAAGTGGACCTTTCGCAACTGCGCGCGGGCGGCGACTGCGCGGTCTGCAAGCGGGGCGAATTTCATTGGCTCGCCGGCGAGCGCGGCGACGCCACCGCAGTCCTCTGCGGGCGCAACGCCGTGCAGCTTAGTCCACCCGCCGGCTCTTCGCTTTCGCTCGAGGAGCTTGCCAAACGACTTGCTAGCGTAGGCCGGCTCCAGCGAAACGCGTTCCTGCTGCGACTCGCTGTTGATGGCTACGTGCTCACCGTCTTTCCCGACGGCCGCACGATCGTCGCCGGAACCAACGACATCGCCACGGCCCGCACAGTGCATGCACGGTATGTGGGTGCGTGATAGCAATTAGGCCAGCAGGATTCACACCATCTTCCCAAGCTACCATCGCATGGCAACTTGTACGGGCACATCATCGACGCTTTTATATTCCGCGTCGGAAAAACCGATTCATTCCGCAGCATCACTGCGCCGCGGCTGGTCCCGTTCCAACCGTTGCGCACCTGCTGACCCAGATTCGATTGCCGCCTCGCATCCGCGTTGTCGGCGCCGCTTTTCTTTCGTTTCAGTGCGCGCTGCACCGTGCGCCAAGGCGCCCGCTCAGCGGATGCATTGGCTCATCCCGCGCTTATACGCACCATTTATGTCACTTGTCGAATCCACGCGCGAAGCTTCACGTCATAACTTTGTACAGGCCGACTCGCGCCCCTTGCTTGGCCGGCTTGGTTCATGGCAGCTGGTTCGCCTGTTGGGTGAAGGAAACTTCACTCGGGTGTATCAAGCGCGCCCGGCCGGGGAGGTCGATGATGCGCTCGGCGAAGCTTCGCCACACCGTGCCGCCGCCTATGTGATCAAGGTGCTGCGCAAGGAATGGTGGCGCGAGCCGCAGGCCATCGAGATGCAGCGCCGCGAAGCCTGGGTTGGAAGCAAAGTTTCGCATCCAAATCTGCTGCCGGTGTTGTCGGCAAGTGTCGGCGAGCCGCCCTTCTATGTGGTGACGCCGAAGCTTGAAGGCGTCGCACTGAGCCAGCTCATCGCCGAGCAGGCGCCACTTGCCGTGCCGCTGTCTCTGTGGATTGCCCGGCAGGTTGCCGAAGGGCTTGACGCCTTGCTCGAAGCCACGGGGATGATTCACACCGACATCAAGCCGGCGAACATACTGGTGTCGCGAACCGGGCACGCGACCTTGCTCGACTTTGGCCTGGTGCAGACGCCCGACGAGGCTAGCCGCTGGGCCACGCGCCCTTTGGCGGGAACCCTGGCGTACATTGCACCGGAAATGGTCACCTCAGCGCTCGCCGCCGGCCCGCGCAGCGATATCTACAGCCTTGGCGTGACGCTCTACGAAATGCTCAGTGGACGTCGGCCCTGGGAAAGCGAAGATCCCGGCGAGCTGGCCACGCTGCACCGCGAGGCGAAACCGGCAGATCTGAGCATGCTGCGGCCTAACGTGCCGGCCCCTGTGGCCGAGCTGGTTCACGCCATGTTGGCCAAAGACGCGCTCCGTCGCCCAGCCAGCGCGCGCGAACTCGCGTCGCGCCTGGTGCGGCTGGAAATCGACTGCTTTTCGCTGCGATAACGCCGCTTATGCAACTCTGCGGCGCCGTGCAACTCCGACCAACGCCGTGCCTGCGATCGCGCACAACATGCAAGTGGCCGGCTCGGGCACGAGTATGATCTGCCCGCGAACTTCACCGCCCGCGAAATCGGTTGTATGGACGTTGAAATACAGGCCGTTGGCTAGCAAAGCCGGTAACTGCGCGGTGAGCGTCGTGCCGTTGCCTTCATTGCCGTCCCACACGCCCGTAATACGACCCGTCACCGGATTGACAACAAGATCGTCCACATCATGATTGGGATCCTTCATTCCGAACACGATGCCGCCGTTGGTTCCCGCCGGCCCAGCATGGATGTGAAACCGATTGGCGTTGTCATTCGCATTGCCGGGCGTTTGGAGGCCGTCGATGTCGAGACCGAACAGCGTAATATCATAGGACAAGGCATTCATTGCGTCGTTGAGTTCAAAAACGCCCATTCCACCCGTACCCTGTTCTGGCACAGGCGGATTCGCGACTTCCTGCTCGTTCTCGATGATCGCTCGGAAACGCGTGACCGCTTCCGCGGGGCGGGCGAACATAAACGTAACCGTGGTAAGCAGCGCGGCGACAACAAGCTTGTTCGTCATTGACTCGGTCCTTTCATAGATGTCGTAAACCGTGGGCCCGCGTCTTGCGCGCGGCGCACCGCGCGCGGGCCCAGAGCATGAGCACGATTGATCGCAGTAAACTAACTATGGCCGCGTGGGTCTCCCGGAGTGTTGAGCACCCTAGATGGCAATGCCCCTGCCTTTGCCGCGGCCAAACCCCTCCACTTTCACGACGCCGATTCTAGTCCTGAATATCCGAATTGCAAGTGTTGGGCCAAGAATTTGCTCGCACGACACCAGCCCGAAGCGCAAGCGAGGGAAAAAGCGGCTCGTTTCCGTCGCTTGCCGTCGGGCTAGCGTCCGGGCTGCACCCTGCGGTAACTCCAATCCAGTAGCTCCATTGGGTGGGCTACCGTGAGCCGCCGGCCCTGCCGGCGGGATTCCCGGGCAATCTGAAGCGCGCAGCCCGCATTGGCGGT
>DATFGJ010000359.1:0-3087 GCA_035249585.1 Lacipirellulaceae bacterium | reverse complement strand
AACGGTCAGTGGCAACACGAGCGGTGATAAAGGCGCAGGCATTTTCAGCCGCAAGATTACACTCAACTCCTCCACCGTAAGTGGCAATACTGCCGCGACGATGGGTGGTGGGATTTATTCCGATGTAGGCGGCGTTGACATTACGCATAGCACCGTCACGCGAAACACTGCAACGACCGGCGATGGAGGCGGCGTCTGGAACAACAATAGTCCAATTAATGTTTTTGCGTCGATCATAGCGCGCAACACGGCAGCCGGTGGCGCGCCGGATCTTCGTCGGGGGTCCGGAACACTCACCGTCGAGTACAGTCTCATCGGCGACAATGCGGGAACAACTCTGGCGGAATCGCATTCTCCCGACGCCAATGGCAACTTGATTGGCAGCTCAGCCGGCAGCGGTATTATCGATCCGCGCTTGGCACCACTCGATGTCAACGGCGGACCGACTCAAACGCACGCGGTCCTGGCCGACAGCCCCGCGATAGACGCCATACCCGTTCCCGTTCCGCCCACGCCGGCGCATGATTACCAGCTCAACAACTCGCTGGCCGATGCACTTGGTGGGCCAAGCCTAGTTTCGCAAGGTGGCAATCTCACAAGCATTGGTTATATTTTCGACCCCAATGAGGGACTAAATCTATCGGATGCGCTTTCAAATCCTGCCCAGTATTCGATTGAGTTGTTGTTCCGTTTCGACTCCGGATCGGGCGGGTGGCACAAGATTGTCGACTTCAAGAATCTAACTGCTAACACCGGGCTTTATCGGGCGGGCAACGGACTGCACTTTTTGGACCGTGTCTTCACGCCCAACGTATTTGAGGCGGGCGTTATATGCCGGCTCATTCTCACGCGCGATGATGAGTCGGACGCTGTCCGTGGATTCATCAATGGAACAGAAATCTGGAGCTTCCTTGACGTCGCTGGCGAGGCTGTTTTCGACGGTCCAGAACAAATTATTCGATTCTTCCAAGATGACAATACGACCGGGCAAGCGGAGGCATCGCACGGCTTCGTCGACCTCATCCGTATCTATGATCACGCACTAAATGCTGAAGAGGTGGCGACTCTGGGCGATCCCCAACCGATCCTTTTGCCGCCTTACGACCAACGGGGCGACGGATTTGCGCGCATTGTCGATGGCGACGGCGTGAATGGCCCCTGGCTCGACATGGGTGCATTCGAAGCGCAAAGCGTTCTGACTAACGATCTGGCCGGCGATTACAACGGGAACGGCACGGTCGACGCTGCCGACTACGTCGTCTGGCGCAAAACGATTTCGATGAACGTGCCGAATGGAAGTGGTGCCGACGGCGATGGCGATGGCGTTGTCGATCTAGGCGACCACGGCGTCTGGCGCGAAAACTTCGGCCAGACGCAAACGGCAGCGGCGGGTACTGTTCAAGCCGCTGGTGCAGCCGCAAGGGCAATAGAGGACGGTGCGGCTCAGGCACTCATGCGCTCCGCGACGGACGGGGGAATCTTTGTACTGGCGCCATCTCCGGTCGTGTCTGTTTCCGAAATCAGTTCGTCGCGCGGCAGGTCTTTCCGGGCAGTTTTGCGATCTCAGTTCGAAGCCGCGGCGACGCGCGATGATGCTCTTCTCGCTTGGGAGACGGCGAGATTGGCGGTCGTCGAGCAATCGCCTGAGACACACGCGACGTTGTTTGGAGCCAAGGCCGCTGGTTCGCAGCTAACGGAAGTCCACGAGCTTGCGGACAGCGATTTATCTTGCAAGCATTTCGCTGCGTTTGATTGCGCCATCGAATCTTTGGGCATGTAATTCGATTCGGCCTCAAGCCGGCGATACGCATGCGACAGCGAGTACACGCGTCGGTGACTCTATGCCCTCTAGTGAAGTCGCCTCATTCGTGGCAAGATAGTCGCATTCGGTATTAGATTTGTTTTGCTCCGCACGGCGAGCACGCATGTCCCAACCCCTTGCGATCATCCTGGCCGCCGGCAAAGGCAAGCGGATGGCGTCCGATTTGCCCAAAGTGCTCGTGCCGGTGTGCGGCCGGCCTATGATCCGCTATGTGATTGATGCAGTGCGAGCGGCCGGCGCCCGGCGGATCATTGCCGTCGTCGGCTATCGAAGCAACCTGGTGCGCGACGAGCTGGCCGGCGAGCCGGGCATCGAGTTCGCAGAACAAACCGAGCAGCTCGGCACCGGCCACGCCGTGATGATGTGCCGCCGGCAGCTGGCCGAGCATGATGGGCCGGTGCTCATTATGGCCGGTGACTCGCCGATGGTGCAGGTCTCCTCGCTTCGAGCTCTGCTGACCGAGTTTGATGCCAGGCGGCCGGCGTGCCTGATGGGCACGGCCAAGAAAGCCGACCCGACGGGTCTCGGCCGCATCGTCCGCGACGCTGAGGGCCGCTTCGAGGCCATTGTCGAGGAAAAAGACGCCACCCCCAACCAGCGGACGATCACCGAAGTCAACATGAGCACCTACGTTTTCCGGCCCGCCCCGCTGCTGGCCGCTCTCGACCAGTTGACGGCCCACAATGTTCAAGGCGAGTATTACCTGACGGACTGCCCCGGTGTCCTAAAAGCGGCGGGCTACGCGGTCGAAGCACTCTGCGTCCTCCAGCCCTGCGAGGCGCTGAGCATCAATACGGTGGAAGAGCTGAAGGCAGTTGAAGCGGAATTGAAGCGGCAGGCAAGCAGCCAATTTGAACAAGAGCAGTAGTGGAGGAGTGGAGTAGTGGAGTAGACGAGGAGGACGAGCCGCTACTCCACTACTCCTCTTCTCCACTACCCCACTCAACAACCATGAACGACCTGAAAATCTTCAGCGGCACGGCCAACAAGGCGCTCGCCCGGCGGATCACCGACTATCTCGGCGTCCCGCTGGGCGATATCGCGCTGGGCAAATTCCCTGACGGCGAGATCTCTTGCAAGATCAACGAGGATGTGCGCGGGCGCGACGTGTTTTTGATCCAGCCCACCTGCCCGCCGGTGAATGAAAACATCATGCAGCTATTGATCATGATCGATAGCGCTCTGCGGGCAAGCGCCGAGCGGATCACCGCCGTCATTCCGTACTTCGGTTACGCCCGCCAGGACCGCAAGGACGAGGGCCGCGT
>DATFGJ010000358.1:0-2092 GCA_035249585.1 Lacipirellulaceae bacterium | reverse complement strand
CGACTGCAGGATCACGCGCATGAGCGCCTTCAAATCATAATCGTTATCGGCGAGATACTTGCTCGCGGCCGCAAGAAGCTCTTCATTGCTGGCCGGATTCGACAGGCGCAGGTCGTCGACCGGCTCGACGAGTCCGACGCCGAAGAAATTTGCCCATATGCGGTTCGTAATGGCGCGTGTGAAGTATGGGTTTTCCGGCGAGGTGAGCCACTCGGCCAGATACTCGCGGCGATCCATCTCTGAATCCGCGGCAAGCGGCGCCGCATCGAGCGGCGCGGGCGGCTGCGCCGCGCCCTTAGCCGGCTGAATCAGCTCGCCGCTATTGGCGACAAACAAGCTGCGTACTCCGTCGCCGCCGCGCCCGTCGCCGCCCCAACCCTTGGCCCGCACGCGCGCCATTAGATTCGCCATCGCGTAATACTGGTCGTTGGTCCATTTTTCGAGCGGATGGTTGTGGCACTTCGCGCAGCCGATCGACAGGCCGAGAAAGGCCTGGCTGACGTTTTCGGTCATCGACTCGGGGTCCTGGTGCAGCGCATAGAAATTGGTGGCCCCGTTTTCAATGCTGCTGCCGCGGGCCAGAACGATCTGCCGCGCGAACTCGTCCCAGGCCACGTTTTCGCTCACGCGCTGGCGAATCCAGGTATAAAACGCCTTTACGGCATCCGGCCGCAAACGCGTGCCGTTCACGAGCAACAAGTCGGACCACTGATACGTCCAGTAGTCGACGAACTCTTCGCGCTCAAGTAGCGATTCGATCAACCGCGCCCGCTTGTCGGGCGCCTGTTCGCCGAGAAACGCCCGGGCTTCGTCGGTGGTTGGTAGTTTGCCGATCGTGTCGAGGAAAACTCGGCGCAGGAACGTGGCGTCATCGGCGGGTGGCGCAGGCTGTAGCCGTAGCGATTGAAGCTGCTTCACGTTGAGTTCATCGATGAAGTTGTTCCGGGCCGCTTCCGCATAGACGGCCTCCGGCACCGGCGTTTCGTACGGCGAAATAATCCGCACGTTCACGATCTTGCTCGAATACCAAACCGTGATCGCGCCGCCGCCGTATCCAACGACTTTGATGCGGCCGTCCTCATCGACGGTAGCTACGGCCTCGTTGGTGGCCGAGAACTTTGACCACGGCGTCACGTCGCGCATGCCGCCATCGCTATACTTCGCGCGGACGATGATCCGCTGCTCGTCACCGCGCCGCAGCGTGACTTCGGCCGGGAAGACTTCGAGTTCTTCGACAATCGGTTCCTCGTCGCGCGGCGCAGCCGCGCCGGCCGCAAGCCATTGGGCGACGATTTCGTAGCCGGGAGAATCGATCGGTAGCCGCAGGCCGCCTTTGTGCGGCACGGCCATCGACGGCTTGGCCAAGAGAAGGCTGCGGCCGGGATCGGTCGGCTCGATCCGCCGGCCCCGCGCATTGCGCGTGATCGCCAGATAATCGGCCATCGAATCGTAGCCGTGCAAGGAAAGTTTGAAGCCTCCTTTGCCGGCGAGCGCGCCGTGGCAGGCGCCCGTGTTGCAACCAATTTTGGAAAGCACCGGCTGTACGTCGTTGCGGAAACTGCGACTGGCGTCGTTATCCATCCGCTCGACGACAATTTCGGCCGTGGCGGATTCGCCGCCGATCGTTGCGGTAATCACCGCCTGCCCGTTCGCAATAGGTCGCACGATTCCCGCTTCGTCCACCGTGGCGACAGACGAATCGCTTGACGAGAACGAAGCCTGCTGAGTTTTGTCGCCGACGAATCGACCATCCGCAACATTTTCCAGCAAGAGCAGCTGATTCGGATTGCGGCCAGACAAAGTCGAACTGGCCGGTATCAGCGCGTAAGTCGATTGCGCGTGCACGTGTGATGGCGCGGACAGCACCACTGCACCGACGACGACACCGTAGAGCACGCACTTACTCAGGCCCATTGTTTTCATCCACGTCGCACTCAAAACAATTCGTGAATTTCGCGATGCCCGGTGTCGACAATCGGAAATGGCCGGCCGGAGGGCCCGGGCAGCATCAGTTCGAGGTCGATTCCCAGGCTGTGAAAAATGGTTGCCACTATGTCAGCCGGCTCGACCGGGCGGTCGGCCGGTACGGCGC
>DATFGJ010000357.1:0-3436 GCA_035249585.1 Lacipirellulaceae bacterium | reverse complement strand
CGCCCGAATTCATTTCGATCCCGGCGCTCTACACGCACCAGATCGAAAACATTGGAGAGAACGACCTCTTGACCGTGTTCTGGTGCAACGAGATTTTCCAGCCGGCCGATCCGGATACGTTTTACGAAGAGGTCGCGTGACTAGTGAAAACCCTTCCTCTCCCTCGGGGAGAGGGCCGTGGTGAGGGTGAATCGGCTGTAAATGAAGCACCCTCACCCTACCCTCGCCCAAAGGGAGAGGGTTTTGAAACATCTTGTAGCTTGGAAGCTCCGCATCATGTCGCAACAACTGAAAGTCATGACCATCCTCGGCACGCGGCCGGAGATTATTCGGCTGTCGCGCGTGATCCGGCTGCTGGACGAGCACGTCGAACACGTCCTCGTGCACACAGGACAGAACTCCGACTATGAGCTGAACGAAGTCTTTTTTCGCGACCTTGCGTTGCGGGCGCCCAATTATTTTCTCAACATCAGCCGGGACTCGCCCGGGCGAATCCTGGGCGACGTACTGGCCAAATCAGAAGACGTGCTCGTTAAAGAGCGTCCGGATGCCCTCGTGATTCTCGGTGATACGAACAGCGCGCTGGCCGCGATCATCGCCCGGCGCATGAAGATTCCGATCTATCACATGGAGGCGGGCAACCGCTGCTTCGACTTCAATGTGCCGGAGGAAATCAACCGCCGCATCATCGACCACATCAGCGATTTCAACCTGGTGTACACGGAGCACGCACGCCGCAATTTGCTGGCGGAAGGAATCCATCCGCGGAGAATTTACCTCACCGGCTCACCCATGCGCGAAGTGCTGGACGCAAACCGAGGCGGCATTGCGGCGTCCGACGTACTTCAGCGGCTGCAATTGGCGCGCGGAAGGTACTTTGTCGCCAGCTTGCACCGCGCGGAAAACGTCGACGTGAGATCGCGGCTTGTTCAACTGCTGGACACGTTAAACCGCCTCGCTGTCGACTACGCCTGGCCAGTGATCGTCAGCACGCACCCGCGGACGCGCCAGCGGCTCGAATCGCTGGATTTTAAGTGCAATGCGAACGTGCGTTTTCTGGCGCCGTTTGGATACTTTGACTACCTGCGGCTGCAAACCGATTCGTTCTGCGCGCTTTCGGACAGCGGCACGATCAGCGAGGAGTGCGCCATTCTCGGTTTCCCGGCCGTCACGCTGCGCACGGCGATGGAACGGCCCGAAGCGATGGACTCGGGCCACATTGTCCTTACGGGCCTGGAGCCTGACACGATTCTGCGCGCCGTCCGATTCGTCACGGCAAGCCACGAGTTGGATCGGCAACAGCCAATTGCCGATGAATATGAAATACGCAACACATCCACGCGCGTGGTGAAGCTTGTTTTGGGCACAGCGCGGTTGAGCCATGCGTGGGATGGCATTGTGGCCGATGGCCGACCGCTTGCGGCGTAGTACGAGGCTAGCGCTATGAGAATCCTCGCAATTTACCGACATTATTGGCCCGATACGCCGCCCTACGTGCGGATCCTGCGTTCGATACTCGAGCACCTTTCAGCGGGCGGCCACGAGACCACCGTCTACGCGGCCCAGCCGAGCTATAACGACATCCGCCAGCCGCCGCAACCCTGGCGAGAAAACGCGGGCGGCGTGGAAATTCGGCGCATCCGCCTTCTTCCCGAGCGGAAGCGATGGCGCCTGGCGCGGGCAATCAACGCCCTCTATTTTTCGCTGCGCGCCGTGCTGCACGCGGTCGTGGGCCGGCGATACGATCTGGTGATTGCCAACTCGCAGCCGCCGGTGCTGATGGGCTGCGCGTTGCGACTCGTCTGCCTGCTCAAGGGCACGCCCTACATTTATCACTGCCAGGATCTTCATCCCGAATCCGCGCTCTTGGCCGGCGACCTGAAACGCGGATGGCTTTACCGGCTGCTCGCGCGGTGCGACTCGGCCGCATGCCGCCGGGCGCAGCGTGTCGTGGTTCTTTCGCGGGACATGGCGGGTGCACTGGCAGCTCGCGGTTTGCCAACCGCGAACATATCGATCATCAACAATCCGCCGCTGGAATTCGATCCGGCGGCGCGGCCCGCACTGCCGCCGCCGCTCGATGAGCCGGCAGATTGCGCGCGGTTCTTGTTTGCCGGAAACATCGGCCGATTTCAGGGCCTGGAGCGACTCGTCGCCGCCGCGCGACTGGCAGCCGGCCGTGTGCCGTTTCAGATCATCTTTATGGGCGAAGGCGTCGCCCGGCGCGAGCTCGTAGCGTTGGCAGGCGACCTCTTGGGGCGGCGAATCATTTTCCTTCCACATCAGCCCTTGGAAACAGCGATCGCGGCCATGCGCGTCTGCGATTTCGGCGTGGTGTCGCTGTCGGCCAACGTGTATCGATTCGCTTATCCCAGCAAGAGCATCATGTATCTGTCGGCCGGTTGCCCTCTGCTCGCGCTCGTGGAGCCGGAAAGCGAATTGGCCAAGACGATCGCGCGCTATGGCTTGGGCTACGTGGCCGCAAGCCGCTCCGTGGCCCACATTGCGGAAACCATCGTGAAAGCCGTGGCCGGGCGCGGTAAATGGACACCCGCGCGCCGCCTCGAGATCGAGCAGGTCTGCCGCGAGCTGTACGACCAGAAGCGCATGCTCGCCGCATGGGACCGGCTAATTTCCAATGAGCCGGGTACTTCGACAAACGATATTGGGCCCGAAGCACTGGCCGCCTGATGGACGAAGGCTCTTGCCGAAATGAATCGCGATTTCACCCCCTTCCGTTTCAGGCCGATCGTAATTATCGGCGCGCCTCGTTCCGGCACGAACATGCTCCGGGATGCGCTAACGAGTTGCGATCGCGCCGCCACGTGGCCGTGTGATGAAATCAATGCCGTCTGGCGGCACCACAATGCGCGGTTTCCGAGCGATGAATTGCAGCCCGCTCAGGCGACACGTTCCGTGAAGCGCTACGTTCGCAGGGCGTTCCAGCGGCTGGCCCATCGAACTGGGGCAAAATGGATCGTTGAAAAAACGTGCGCGAATTCGCTGCGGGTCGATTTCGTGCGTGCCATTATTCCTGAAGCAAAGTTTATTTTTCTGGTGCGTGATGGATACGACGTCACGGCTTCCAGCATGAAACGGTGGACGGCCCCGTTCGACGTTCGATACACGTTGCAGAAGGCCCGTTACGTGCCACTAGACGATATCGCAATCCTCGCGGTGCGTTTTGTTGCTAATCGCCTGTATCGAATTGGCAGGCGCGACGGCCGACTGAGCAGCTGGGGGCCGACGTTTGACGGCATGCAGGAAATGGTGCGGGAACGCAGCCTGGCTGAAGTTTGCGCCGAGCAATGGAGCCGGTGTGTGAGAAATTCCGCGGCGGCGCTTACAGCGTATCGCCCAGATCAGGTGTGCTTCGTTCGCTACGAAACGCTTGTCGGCAATCCGCAGCGCGAGCTGCATCGGGTTGCCGGCTTTG
>DATFGJ010000356.1:0-3635 GCA_035249585.1 Lacipirellulaceae bacterium | reverse complement strand
ATGAAGCTGTACGACCCGCGCGCCATGCACTTCTCCTGGGTCGTCGAGTTTCCCATGTTCGATTGGGATGATGAGGAAGGACGCTGGGTGGCGATGCACCATCCATTCACGTCGCCGCGCAATCAGGATTTTGGGCTGCTGGAATCGGATCCGGGCAAGTGCCGCGCCAAGGCTTATGACCTCGTGATCAACGGCTACGAGGCGGGCGGCGGCACGATCCGGATTCATGACCCGACGATTCAGCAGAAAGTATTTTCGCTGTTGGGGATCGACGAGAAAGCGGCCGAGGAGCGGTTTGGCTTCCTGCTGCGCGCACTGCGGTTCGGTGCCCCGCCCCACGGCGGCATCGCCCTGGGTATGGACCGATTCGTAATGCTTTTCGGCGGCCTGGACAACATCCGCGATACGATCGCCTTCCCGAAAACCCAGCGCGCAAGCGACCTCATGACGGGCGCACCGGGAACGGTCGAGCCCAAGCAGCTCAAGGAGCTGGGCATTAAGCTTGACCTATAATTTTTGGGTTTTGTTCACGTGGCGTCCAAGTTCTGGTCTTCCGACTGGTCGCCTAAGCGACTAGCGCATACGCAATCGGACTGTGGCGCCGAGCGCCTGGATTAACCCTCGATGGAAAAAACCAAAGTTGCGATCATCGGCATGGGCACAGTGGGCCAGGGCGTGGCGAAGCTGCTCCTGGACCATGGCGATCGTACCGCGCGCCACGCGGGCCGCACGCTGTGGCTTGAGAAGGCGGTGGTGCGCGACATCAAGAAGGTCCGCAAGCGCGAGCTGCCAAAAGGGGTGCTCACCGACAATGTCGACGAAGTGATCAACAACCCTGAGATTACGGTCGTGGCCCAGACGATCGGCGGGCTGGAGCCGGAGCGCACGATCATGCTGCGGCTGTTGGAAACCGGCAAAGATGTCGTCACTGCAAACAAGGCGCTCTTGGCCGAACATGGTCCGGAGCTTTTTGACCGGGCCCGTGAGCTGGGCCGGTCGATTGCGTTCGAGGCCTCGGTCGCCGGCGGCATTCCCATTATTGCCAACATCAGCCAATGTCTTTCGGCCAACCAGATCATCTCGCTTGATGGCATACTCAACGGAACGACGAATTTCATCCTGAGCAAAATGCATGAGGAAGGCGTAGCGTATAGCGACGCTCTCAAGGAGGCGCAGCGGCTTGGTTATGCTGAGGCCGATCCAACACTCGATGTCGACGGCAGCGATGCGGCCCAGAAGCTGGCGATCCTGGCCCATTTGGCGTTTGGTGCGCGCGTGCACTGGAAGGACATCCCGCGCATGGGGATCGAGCAGCTCGACGCGAGCGACGTGCGCTTTGCACAGGAAATCGGCTACCGTATCAAGCTGCTAGCCGTCGCGGAATTGGACGGCGACACGCTCGAGCTGCACGTGTCACCCACGCTAGTGAAGCGCGGCCGGCCGCTCTCCGATGTGAGCGGGCCGTTCAACGCGATTCGCGTCGTGGGCGACGCGGTGGGCGAGCTGATGTTTTACGGCCAAGGCGCAGGGCAGATGCCGACCGCTTCGGCCGTCGTGGCCGATATGATCGATACTGCGGTTGGCCGCGCGGCGATAACCTTTCGCACTCTGGAGTTGTGGTCCAACCGCAAGGCCCGCGTCACGCCGCGCGAGCATGCCAAGGCCGACGGGCGGTTCTACCTGCGCGTCAACGCTGAGGACCATCCGGGCGTTTTGGCCCAAGTGGCCAACGTCTTGGGCCAACACAACATTTCGATTTCTAGCGTGCTTCAACAGGAAGTCGCGAAAGAGAATAATATTGTGCCGCTGGTGATCATGACGCACACGGCAACCGAAGGTGCAACGCGGAAAGCGTGCGGCGAGATAAATAAGCTGTCGTGCGTGCGAGGAAAGACGGTCCGTCTTTGGGTCCGCGATTGAATTAGTGCGCCCGCTTTTTCAAATGAACTCGAAAGCGTTAAAAGTGCGTATTGCCGCAATCGCCGCAATTACTCTGTTAGCGTTCGCGGTTCTAATGGGAATGCGAGATGAGATCGAATCGATTTGGCTTCGCGCCGCGATCGCAGGGGCTGCAGGCGCCCTCGCCGGATTGATGTAGGTGCTTATTGGAAGGCGCTCCACTCAATGAAATACGCCATTGTGATTCCGGACGGCGCAGCCGATGAGCATCAAGGGGCGCTTGGCGGCAAAACGCCCCTTGAAGCGGCGCACACGCCACACATGGATCGTGTCGCTTCGATGGGCGTTATAGCGCGCGCTTGTCATACGCCGCGGGAGCTGCCTGCCGGATCGGAGATCGGCAACCTTAGTTTGCTTGGCTACAATCCATTCGAAAACTTTACAGGCCGGGCTCCCATGGAGGCCGCCGCGCAAGGGATTCAACTTGGGCCAAAGGATTGGGCCGTGCGTTGCAATTTGGTCACGATCGAGGACCAGGTGATGCGCGACTTCACGGCGGACCACATCAGTACCCAGGAAGCCACGCAGCTGCTGGCCGCGGCACAGGAGCGGATCGCCAGTGAGCCTCAGTATCGCGGCGCGATCGAATTCGTGCCCGGCGTCAGCTATCGCAATTTGTTGATTTGGCGCGGCGAAAAACGGTCGGCGCCTTTCACGAGCGACACACGAACCCGTGCGCCCCATGACATCACGGATCAATCCGTGCTCGAAGACCATCCCCGCGGACCAGGCAGCGACGTGCTGTGCGACTTAATGTCCGCCAGCATCGAGGTCTTTCGCGATCATCCCGTAAACAAAGAGCGGCAGCGATCAGGAAAGCGAGCGGCAACGAACGTTTGGCTTTGGGGGCTCGGCCAGGCACCGCGACTCCGGCCTTTCGTGGACGCATACGGCCCGAAGGGCGCGATGATCACCGCCGTCGACTTATTGCGAGGCATCGCAGCCCTCGTAGGCTGGGACCGCATTGATGTAAAAGGCGCGACCGGCTATCTAGACACGGACTATGCCGCCAAAGGCCGCGCTGCCATCGAGGCCCTGAAATCGTACGATATTGTCTGCGTTCACGTCGAAGCTTCGGATGAGGCGTCGCACGAAGGCCGTTGTGACGAAAAGCTCAAAGCGATTGAACAGATCGACCGGTACATTGTCGGGCCGCTGCTCGACTCGCTGCTTTCATACGGCGACTGGCGAATCATGATCTCACCCGACCACCCCACGTTCCTGCGCACTAAGGTCCACACTCATGGCAACGTGCCGGTAGCGATGGCGGGCACAGGAATCGCGGCCGACGATTTCACAAGCTACGGCGATACAAACGCGGCCCGCTCCAAGCTGGCCTTTGATGAAGGCTGGAGATTGATGCCCTGGTTCATCGGAAAAAATGAACCGCCAAGTCGCGGAGGACGCCAAGAAGACGACTTGCCACGCCATACTTGAATGGCCCGAGTGGTTAACTTCCAAGTCGTCGTACTTCGAAGTCCGGGATCAAAAGTATTGTGTATGAAAACCTCCAACCATCTTGGCGTCCTTGGCGTCTTGGCGGTTCAAATTAACTGGATGTGAGATTATGCCACTGATTGTTCAAAAATTCGGCGGCACCAGCGTCGCCAATGCGGAAAAGATTCGTGCGGCGGCACGGCGGGCCATCCGCGCTCAGCAGCAGGGCAACCAGGTCG